>NZ_VKHS01000102.1 GCF_014141525.1 Streptomyces calidiresistens | reverse complement strand
CTCCCCATCCGCCGGGCGGGGCGCGTGGAAGAGACGAAGGCAGCACACCAGCACCATGTCAGGAGGCCGCCGGTGAGACGACTGGCCAGCGTCGAGGAGGGGCGGTCGGACCGCCCCGAGGAGGAGCGGGCCGACCCGGGGGACGTCGAGGAGGGGCGACTGTGGCACGTGACGCTCAGCGTCGCCGGCACGCCCGCGCCGGTGGGGGAGGTGCGGCGCGCCCTGGAGCAGTTGGCGCACGACCATCCCTTCCTGCTGACCAGCAGGTACGCGGGGGACCACGCCGAGATCCGCTACTGGGAACAGGCCCGTGACCTGCGGGACGCCGCCGCCGTCGCGCTGCGGCTGTGGGGCGAGCACCGGCGCACGGCCGGTCTGCCGCCGTGGGAGATCGTCGGCCTGGAGGTGATCGGTCGGGACGTCTACCACCAGCGGATCGCCGAGGGGTACGGGCCGCCGCCCGCGGTGCCGGTGGGCGTGCACCCCTTCTGAGATCGTCTCCGAAGGGCTGCGCCCCGGGCTCCGACCCGGCTCCGGCGGATCGGGCGCCCCGGGGGCGCCCCCACCGACTTCCACCCGAACGGGTGAAGCGGGGGCGCGGGAGGCGATCCGGGCCCCGGGCGCGTTCGGGAAACGAAGACGGGAGGACTCGGGCGGCGGGGCCCTCCGGGACTCCGCCCGGAGGGCGGTGACGGTGCCCGGGATGCGGACGAACCGCCGGTTCCGGGTGACCGTCCCGGTACCCTTGGCGGCCATGAGCCGTACCGCCCCCGAGGCCGCAGCGTCCACCGAAAACCCCACCCCGGCCGCCGGAACCCCGGAGGACTCCCCGGTGCTCGCGGTCGCCCGCCGGGCCCGGGAGGCCGCCACCGAGCTGGCGCCGCTGCCCCGCACCGCGCGGGACGGCGCGCTGCTGGCCGTGGCGGACGCCCTGGAGGCCCGGACGGCGGAGATCACCGGGGCCAACGCCCGCGACGTCGCCCGCGCCCGCGAGGCCGGCACCGCCGAGGGCATCATCGACCGGCTGACCCTCACCCCCGAGCGCATCGCGGCGATCGCCTCCGACGTGCGCGACGTGGTGGCGCTGCCCGACCCGGTGGGCGAGGTGGTGCGCGGCTCCACCCTGCCCAACGGGCTGGAGCTGCGGCAGGTGCGGGTGCCGCTGGGCGTGGTCGGCATCATCTACGAGGCCCGGCCGAACGTGACGGTGGACGCCGCCGCGCTCTGCCTGAAGTCCGGCAACGCCGTGCTGCTGCGCGGCTCCTCCTCCGCCTACGCCTCCAACACCGCCCTGGTGGAGGTGCTGCGGGACGCGGTGGCCGGCGCCGGCCTGCCCGCCGACTCCGTGCAGCTGGTGCCCGGCGAGGGCCGGGAGTCGGCACGTGAGCTGATGCGGGCCCGCGGCCTGGTGGACGTGCTCATCCCGCGCGGCGGCGCCTCCCTGATCAACACGGTGGTCCGCGAGTCGGTCGTCCCGGTGATCGAGACCGGTGTCGGCAACTGCCACGTGTACGTGGACGAGGCCGCCGACCTCGACATGGCGGTCGAGCTGCTGGTGAACTCCAAGGCCCAGCGGCCGAGCGTGTGCAACGCGGCCGAGACGGTGCTGGTGCACGCCGGCATCGCCGACCGTTTCCTGCCGCTCGCCCTGGCCGCGCTGCGGGACGCCGGGGTGACCGTGCACGGTGACGAGACCTGGGCCAAGGCCGGTGCCTCGGCCGGGGTCGAGGTCGTCCCGGTCACCGACGAGGACTGGGGCACCGAGTACCTCTCCCTGGACATCGCCGCCGGCGTGGTGCCCGACCTGGACTCCGCGGTGGCGCACATCCGGCGCTGGTCCTCCGGGCACACCGAGTCGATCATCTCCCGCGACACGGCGGCGGTGCGGCGGTTCGTCTCCCGGGTGGACTCCACGGCGGTGATCGTCAACGCCTCGACGCGATTCACCGATGGGGGTCAATTCGGTTTCGGCGCCGAGATCGGCATCTCGACCCAGAAGCTCCACGCCCGCGGCCCGATGGGCCTGCCGGAGCTGACCTCGACCAAGTACGTGGTCACCGGCGAGGGTCACGTCCGGGGGTGAATTCGGGCGGGACTTCCCGTTCGGTCCCCGATCGCCCTAGGCTGGGGACGTGCCGGAGGACCCGACGGGCCCACCGTTCCCGGACGGTGAGGGACCCGACAGCCCAGATCACGGGGCGGCCGACGAGGCGTTCGACGCCCTGGTGCTCGACGAGGCGTTCGTCGCGGCGGCGCGGGTGCACGAGCCCAGCGCCGCCGAGCGTTCGCTGGACGCCGCCCTGGAGCGCGCGGAGCGCGAGGCGGCCCGTGAGCGCGCCGAGCCCTTCCCCGACGGCGATCCGCTCGTCTACGACCATCCCTTCGCCGATCCCGCCGATCCCGGGGCGGCCTTCCCCGACCCCGGCTTCGGACACACCTACGGGTACGGGTACGGCCTGGGGCACGGGATCTTCCCCGACGCCGGGAACCGGACCCCCGGGGCCGGGGGCGTCGGCCGCCCGGCCGGGGGCTCCGGGCGCGCGCGGAGCGGCGGGACACCGGATGCCGCGGGGGTCGGGCCACGGCCGCCGGAGCCGCCCGCCCGGTGGCCGGGGCGCTGGCAGCGACCGGTGGCCTGCGTGCTGGCCGTGGTGATGGGTCTCAGTGTGATCGCGTTCGCCCTGGTCTCGATCGATCGGGGCGCCGGCCGGGGGGAGCCCGCCGGTGAGCCGGCGCCCCCGGCCGAACTGCCCGAGGAGGCCGGTTCCCCCATCGGGGAGCCCGCCGGTGCCGCCGGGGCGGGGAGTCCCCGCGGCGGTTTCCCGGCCCGGGGCGGCTGAGCGTCGCTTGTGCCCGCGCCGCGGGGTCGGGGGTCGGCGGGGATCGCCGCCCCTCGCGCTCCGTCGCCGGCGCCTCCGTCGGTGGGTGACCCGCCGTCGCACGGGGGACTCGTTGCTCCATTCGGGTGAGGGGTGCGGAGGTCCCGCGCACTCCCCGTCCCCGACCCCCGGCATCGGGGAACACGCCGCCCCGGCCGGCCGGAGTCGGCCCCCGGGAGCGGAAATCGTCTCCGGGCGGACTGTCTCCCCGGCCCCTCCCCGTCCTACGCTGGACGGGTGGCCGGGCGTTCAGAACCTCCGGAGGGGACCCCGACGGGATTCTCCGGGGAGGACGAGGAGTGGCGATCGACCGTCTTCGACGAGTCGTTCATCCGCGCTGCCCGCATCGAGGAGTTCTCCGCCCAACGGCGGCTGGAGGAGGAGACCTCCCCGGTCCGCAACCGCTTCGCCCCCGCACCGGAGTCCCGGTGGGGATCCGGGCTGCCCGCCCAGGGCATCGTGCTGGGCCTGATCGTCCTCACCGCGCTCGCCGTCGCCGTGCTGCTCGGCACGAACTCCCCCTACAACGGGGCCATCGAGCACACCTCCCCGCCCTGGACGGTGGTGGTGCCGCTGGTCCCCGGCGAGGAGGTTCCCGGCGGCACGGTCGATGAGCTGACGGCGGAGGGACCGGTCGCCGACCTGGGCGTCGGGGCCGCCGGCCTGGAGCTGCCCGAGGCGCGCCGCACCGAGGAGTTCGGCCGGGAGCAGGTCGCGCAGGCCCTCGCCCTGGCCAAGGAGTACGCGGTGGCCGCCACCCTCACCCCCGAGGTGCTGACCGGCGCCACCGTGCTGCCCGTGCGGGGCCTGCTGCGCCCCGAACAGCAGCGACAACTCGACCGCAGTCTGGCGGGTGGGGAGGAGGGGCCGGTCGCCACCGGGTGGCTGATCCGCTTCGACCCCTCGGTGGCCGCCCTCGCCGACCCCCGGGTGCGCACCGGGGGCACCTTCACCGTCCGGGAGGTCGGTGCGGGCCGTGCCCTGGAGGTCTCGGTGGCGCTGGTCGCCGCCTACGCGGTGCGGCCGGCGGAGGCCGATGTCGACGACCCCGCCTCGCTGTTCATGGTGCAGCGACGGCTGCGGATGGAGTTCACCGAGCGGGACCTGCGCGAACGCCGGGTGGTCCTGGTGGGGTCGCAGGTCGCCGCCGGGCCCGCCGACTGCGCCGTGGACCCCTCCCGGGAACTGCGTCCGCTCTTCGCCGGGGAGCGGCCCTCCGGGGACGCCCCGGAGGGCGGCGGCACGGACCCGTTCTCCGTCCTGGAACCCTCGGCGGCCGGGGGCACGGTGTGCGGCACCCTGCGACAGACGCCCTCCGACGGGCCCGCCGGGAGTTGAACGGGCGCCCGCCCCCGGTCGGACCCGCCGGTGCCGGTCGCGGGGCGCGGACGGCGGGAACCGTCCGCGCCCCGCGACCGGTGGAGCCGATCAGCGGCCGTCGCCGGAGCCGTTCGGGTCGTGCCGGTCGTTCCGGTCGTTCGAGGAGCCCGTGGAACCGTCGGTGCCCCCCGGGCCGGGGCGCCGGGGCCGGCCCCCGCCGGTGGCGAAGTCCCGCAGCTTCCCGCCGAGGTCACCCGCGCCCGTGGCCACGTCGTTGACCAGCTTCATCAGCGGGTCCCGGCCGTTGCGGACGGTCTGCGCGTAGTGGCCGGCCGACTCGCGGAAGGAGTCCGAGATCCGGGTCTCCCCGTCCTCGTCCCGGCGCGGGTAGTGCCCGTCGCACAACCGCTGGTAGTCCCGGGTCAGCGACCACTTCTTCAGCTCGGCCGCGCGGACGGCCGCGAAGGGGTGCGTCCGGGGCAGGACGTTGAGGATCTTCAGCACGGAGTCGCGCAGGTCGCCGCCCGCCTCGTACTCCTCGGCCTGCTCCAGGAACGCGTCCACGTTCATCCGGTGCAGGTTGTGGCCGCCGGCCAGCTTCATCAGCCCGCGCAGCGAGGCGTCCAGGTCCTGCCCCACCAGCAGGCCCGCCCGGTCGGCGGACAGCTCGGACTTGCGGAACCACTCGCGCAGCGCGGTGACGATGGCCATGATCGCGACGTTGCCCAGCGGGATCCACGCCACCCGCACCGCGATGCTCGTCAGGAAGAGCAGGATGGTCCGGTAGACGGCGTGGCCGGAGAGCGCGTGCCCGACCTCGTGGCCGACGACGGCCCGCATCTCCTCCTCGTCCAGCAGGTCCACCAGGCCGGTGGTGACCACGATGATCGGCTGGTCCAGGCCGATGCACATGGCGTTGGGCTGCGGGTCCTGCGAGACGTACATCGGGGGGACGCGCTCCAGGTCCAGGATGGCGCAGGCGTCCAGCAACATGTGGTGCAGTTCGGCGAACTGCCGCTCGCTCACCCGCACCGAGTCCGACAGGAACAGCAACCGCAGACTGCGCTCGGGCAGCATGCCGCTGAGGGTCTTGAAGACGGTGTCGAAACCGGTCAGCTTGCGGAGCGCGACCAGCGCGGAACGGTCCGCGGGGTGCTCGTACGCCCGCGAGGAGATGCCGGGGTAGTGACGGCGCCGCCGCCCGGGCACCCCGGCGTCCGGGCCGTCGCCACCCGGTTCGCCGCCCCCTCCGGTTCCCCTCCGGTCGCCCTCGCCGTTCTTGTCGAAGTTCGTGTTCTCGGTCATTCGGCCCCCTCCGAGCCCCGTTCGACGGGCGCCGACGGTCCGGCGTCCGGTCTCCCCTCCAACTGCACCCCGGGCCCGGTGGTGGGGGCAAGAGGGAGCGGACATCGGGTCCGCATACCATGAGCCTACGTTTCCGACGCCTCTTTCCGGATGGGTCATCGCATGTACTTCACCAGTGCCACCGCCGCCCTGACCGCCCTCGCCGAGGAGGGCGCCGAGCACGGGGCGCTGAACCCCTGGTTGGTGGGGGGTCTCGTCCTCGCCGCCCTGTTGGCGATGCTGTGGGTCACCACCCTCCTCAACCGGGACCGCTGAGCCCCCACCGGGGACGGGCGCACCGTACGGGAACCCCACCGGACTTCCCCGGGACGGGTTCCCGTGACGAGCGGTTAGGGTTCGGCACATGGCAGACGAGACTCCCCGCGCCGGGGACGCGCCCCGGCGCGCGGATGACCCCGGCGCGCCCGTCACCGCCCCCGTCCCGGGGGCGGGAGACGGTGCCCCGGAGGGCACCGGGGCGCCGGTCAAGCGGCGACTCGGGGTGATGGGCGGCACCTTCGACCCCATCCACCACGGTCACCTGGTGGCGGCCAGCGAGGTCGCCGCCCGCTTCCACCTCGACGAGGTGGTCTTCGTGCCCACCGGCAAGCCGTGGCAGAAGAGCCACCAGCGGGTCTCGCCCGCCGAGGACCGCTACCTGATGACGGTCATCGCGACCGCCTCCAACCCGCAGTTCTCGGTGAGCCGGATCGACATCGACCGGCCGGGCACCACCTACACCATCGACACCCTGCGGGATCTGCGCCGGGAGAACCCGGACGCCGACCTCTTCTTCATCACCGGCGCCGACGCCCTCGCCCAGATCCTGGGCTGGCGCGACGCGGCGGAACTCTTCTCGCTGGCGCACTTCATCGGCGTCACCCGCCCCGGCCACACCCTGACCGATCCCGGTCTGCCCGACGGCGGGGTGTCGCTGATCGAGGTCCCGGCGCTCGCCATCTCCTCCACGGACTGCCGGGCCAGGGTGGCCGTGGGGGAGCCCGTCTGGTACCTGGTACCGGACGGGGTGGTGCGCTACATCAACAAGCGCAGGCTCTACCGTGACCGACCGGCACCGCAGCGCTGACCAGGGCTCGGGGGCCGACCGCGGCCCGAAGGGGGCGGACTCGTGAACGACCGACACGATCCCTACCGGGAGTTCCGGGGATACGACGAATACGGTCGCCCCGTATGGGGGAGCACGCCGGAACAGGAGGCGTGGGGCGGCCCCGGCGCGGGCGACCCGGCGACCGGCGGTTCCGGGGGGTGGGACCCGTACGGGGCCGACCCGGCCACCGGCGGGAACGCCGACGGGGGCCGGCACGGGGGATACGACGCCGGGACCTCCCACGGGTACGGCACGGCCGAGTGGGCCGGCCACGAGGGTTCCGACGCCCGGGCCGGCGGAGCCGGGCAGACGTGGAACGCCGGCGGGACCGGCGGGTGGGACGGCCACGCCGCCCACGGCGACGGGTACGGCTCCGGGGGATGGGACGGCACCCCGAACGGGACGGGCGCGGCCGGACACCCGGACGCCTTCTCGCGCACCACCGTGCGTCCCGGGGAGCCGCGGGAGGCCGGTGTGCCGGGACCCCGGCGCCCGGCCGACGACGGGTACGCCGGTGGATACGGCGACGCCGGGTACGGGAACGGCTACGGCGCGACCGGGTACGACGACGCCGGTTACGGGGACGGCGGGAGCCGGGCGACCGACCACGCCCGGGAGGACACCGCGACGGACGACGGATACGACGGATACGACGGATACGACGGATACGACGGGTCCCCGGGTACCGACGGGCCCGGCGGCACCCGGGACCGCTCCGGGGAGCCCGGGGGAGAGGAGCCGGGCGAGGGTCCCCACGACCATCGCGCCGAGGGGTTCGACTTCGTCGAGGAGAAGGAGGAGGGCGGCGAGGACGTCATCGACTGGCTCAAGTTCAGCGAGAGCCGCACCGAACGGCGGGAGGAGGCCAGGCGCAAGGCCCTGGGCCGACGCCGCCTGCTGGTGATCGCCGTGGTCCTGGCCCTGGTGGGCGGTGTGGGATGGCTGTGGGCCGGGGACCGCCTGCCCTTCACCGGCGGTGAGGGGACCGAGGAGGAGGCCGGACCCACGGCGGAGAGCCGCGACGTGATCATCGTCCACCTGCGTCAGACCAACGGCGACACCACCTCCACCGCTCTTCTGGTGGCCAATCGCACCACCGAGCGGGGCACCACCCTCCTGCTGCCCAACGAACTCGTCGTCACCCCCGACGGCGGCACCACCACCCTGGGCCAGGCGGTCACCGAGGAGGGCGCCGCGTCGGTCCGCGAGGCCGTCGGCACGCTGCTGGGCGCCGACATCAGGGGCACCTGGCGACTGGACACCCCCTACCTGGAGAACCTCGTGGACCTCGTCGGCGGGATCACGGTGGACACCGACACCGCCGTCCCCGACGAGGAGGGCGAGGAGGTCGTCCCCGAGGGGGAGGGGACCTCCCTCACCGGGGCGCAGGCCGTCGCCTACGCCGTCCACCGCGCCGACGACGAACCCCAGCGGGCCCAACTGGAGCGCTTCGGCCAGGTGATGTCGGCGGTCTGGGAGAAGATGCCCGACACCGAGGACGGTGCCGTCCGGATCGTGGAGAACCTGGCCCAGGTCCCCGATCCCTCCCTCTCCGAGAAGGCGCTGGGCGCCAACCTCGCCCGGCTGGCCGGCATGGCCGGCGCCGGCGCGCACGACATGGTGCTGCTCACCGTCCGCGAGGACGGGACGATCGACGACGGGACGGCCGAGAACGTGGTCGCGGCCGTCCTCGGCGGCACCGTGAACGAGACCGAGGGCGTCCAGTTGCCCCGCGTCGCCGTGCGGGACGGCAGCGAGGACGGGGCGGCCGGCGAGTCGGCCCGGGTGCTGCTGGTCAACGGCGGGTTCACCGTGGTGGAGACCCGGGCGGCCGACGGGGAGATCTCCGGGGACGAGGTCCGCTACCGGTCGGAACCCTTCCGCCAGACCGCGGTGGAGGTGGCCCGAACCCTGGGGCTGCCCGACGAGGCCGCCGTCGAGGGGGAGGTCCCCGGCAACGCGGACATCGTGGTCCTGGTCGGTGAGGACGCCGACGCCGGCGAGTAGGAGCGGCCGGGACCCCGGCAGGGGGAGGGCCGACCTCCCCCTGCCGGGGCGACCCGGCCCGGCGGCCGGGTCGCCCCGGGACGTGAGACCCTGGATCCGATATTCGTCGATCGAGGGAGAACCCCCTGTTGTGACCGCCACCGACCGCGCCACCGAGCTGATCACGGTCGCCGCCCAGGCCGCGGCCGACAAGCTGGCGCACGACATCATCGCGTACGACGTGAGTGACGTCCTGGCCATCACCGACGCCTTCCTGCTGGCCTCCGCCCCCAACGACCGCCAGGTCCGGGCGATCGTGGACGCCGTGGAGGAGCAGCTGCGGGAGAAGCTGGACGCCAAGCCCGTGCGCCGCGAGGGGGAGCGCGAGGGACGCTGGGTGCTGCTGGACTACGTGGACATCGTCGTGCACGTCCAGCACTCCGAGGAGCGGGTCTTCTACGCGCTCGAGCGGCTGTGGAAGGACTGCCCGCGGCTGGAGCTGCCGCCGGACGCGGAGGCGACCCGCGGCGCCGGGGCCGCGGACGACGGGCGGGAGGACTCCCCGTGAGCGTTCCGCCGCCGGGCCGCCGCATCGTCCTGTGGCGGCACGGGCAGACCTCCTGGAACCTGGAGCACCGCTTCCAGGGCACCACGGACATCCCGCTCACCGACGAGGGGCGCGCCCAGGCGCGGCGGGCGGCCGGCATGCTGGCCCGGCTGCGCCCGGACGCCATCGTCTCCTCGGACCTGAGCCGGGCCGCGGACACCGCCGCCGAACTGGCCGCCCTCACCGGCCTGGAGGTGCGGAGGGACGAGGCGCTGCGGGAGACGTACGCCGGGGTGTGGCAGGGGCTGACCCACGAGGAGATCCGGGCCCGTTACGGTGAGGAGTACGCCGCGTGGAAGCGCGGCGAGGCCGTGCGCCGCGGCGGGGGCGAACTGGAGTCCGAGGTCGCGGACCGCGCGGCGCCCTTCGTGGAGCGCCACGCGGAGAAGCTGCCGGACAACGGCACCCTGATCGTGGTCAGCCACGGCGGCACCATCCGCACCACCATCGGACGCCTGATCGGCCTGGAACCCTCCAGCTGGGAGGCGTTGGGCGGACTGTCCAACTGCTGCTGGTCGGTGCTCGGCCGCGGGGTCCGCGGGTGGCGTCTGCTGGAGCACAACGCCGGCAGCCTGCCCCTCCCGGTGATCGGCGACGACACCTGAGCCACCGGGGCCCGGGCCGGCGCGCCGGGCGCACGACGCGGGTGTGCGATCGTGCACACGAGGTATCGATCCCGTCTCCCTTCGGGGGAGACGGGATCGTCCGCTTATCGCGAACCGTTCCCCGTGGCAGAATCGTGCCGGCCGGGACGGGCGACCCGGTGCGGAACTCCCGGCGACCACGGAGGATTTCCACGTGCGCATGGCCTGCGGCCGAGGCTGGAGTTGATCGCGTCATGGGAGCACACAGCAGGAAGTGCGACTGGTGCGGCGGGGCCACCCCCATCGTGCGCGATCTCGAGCCGGTCAATCCCTCCTACCAGTACTGGTGTGTGGAGTGCGCGCGGGCGCTGATCATAAAAGGCGACCCGATCGAGGTGTACCGGGAGTTGGAGGGCGAGCCCATCTACGGTCGGTTGCTCGACGAGCACTGCACGCTGAAGCGTTTCTACTCCTTCGCGGGCGCCTGAGCCGGTTCCGGCGGCGCCGTGGCGGGTCGCCGCGTGGCGTTCCCGCGGTGCTTGTCCGTGGTCCCGACGCGCTCCGCTCCCGGGTGTTTCCGGGGTCGGTTTCCCGATCTCCCGCTCAGCGGGTTCAGCGGGTTCAGCGGGTTCGAGGGGGGCACCGCGCGGAACGGGTGCCCCGCGCCCGGCGGCCCCTTTCCCGGCGCCCCGACCGCTCGCCGGGCCGCGGGCGCGTGTCGTCCCTCACCCCCGCGTCGCCGGGAGGCGGGAGCGGCACGGTGCCGCCCGGCGTTCCCCCTCCGCACCTC
>NZ_VKHS01001019.1 GCF_014141525.1 Streptomyces calidiresistens | reverse complement strand
GGCCCGGGGTGCGCGCGGGGGAGATCCGGCGCAGCAGGTCGTCGCAGAAGGCGGCCAGGGGAGCGCCGTGGGCCGCGCCGGGCGGCTCGCCGTGCCCCCCGCGGGCGGGGCCGGTCCCGTGGGGGAGTTCACCGGCGAGGGGGATGCCGAACGAACGGGCCGCGGCGGCGGCCGACGGGCCGGCCGGCTCCCCACCGACCGCCGGGTTCAGCGGGCCGCGCACCAGGCGCAGGTCGGGAACGAGGGATCCCGGCCCCTCGATCACCCGGCGGGCGGCCCGTGCCGCCCGCACGCCGGGCGGGACGACGAGAAGCCCCAGGTCCAGCCGCGGCAGGATCTCGGCGGCGACCTCGTCGAGGTGGCGGGGAAGGTCCACGACCACGACCCCGCCGCGGCGCCGGGTGGCGTCCAGCACCTCCCGGATCGCCTCGGCGGTCGCCCACCCGGAGCCGGGGCCCCGGTCGGCGCGCAGCAGATGGAGGCCGCGGACCCGGGGCAGGGCGTCCCGGGGGTCGGCCGGGAAGAGCGGGCCGGTCCGGTGGGTGTCGCCCGGCCCGGCCCCGGTGGCGAGCAGGAGGTCCGTGCCCCCGCCCGGCGGGTCGGCGTCCACCAAAACGGTGCGCCGGCCGGAGCGGACGGCGGCCAGGGCCAGGGCGCAGGCGAGGGTGGAGGCGCCCGCCCCTCCCCGGCCGGGGAGCACGCCGATGGTCGTCGCCGGTGGGCCGGCCCGCACCGCGGTGTCGGCGACGGTCGCGATGACCGCGACCTCGTCGCCGGGCAGGTGGACCACCCGCTCGGCTCCCAGGGCGGCCCCGCGCGCCCACACGGTGTGGTCGTCCAGGTCGGTGCCCACCAGCAGGACGCCCGGCCGGCGCCCGGGGGTCGGGCCCGCCGCGCCACGCACCGGGCGGCCCGCCGCGCCCGGCCGCCGGGGTGGCGGGACCCGGGGCGCGCCCTCGGCCCGGTCGAGTGCGCGGCGGGCCCAGTCGTCGCCGACGAGGATCAGGGGGGCGCTCTTCCACCGCTCGCCCGTCAGCGGCGCTCCGTGCACGACCTCCGCCTCCGCCCCGGCGGCGGCGCAGACGCGGAGCAATTCCTCCAGCAGGTGGTCGTTCTCGGTGAGGATCAGAACGGGCGGTGTCACGACGGCCCCCTTCGCTCGATGGACGGTGGCCATCAGCGTGGGGGCATCTGCGGATGTTGGGCCGACCACGGTGGAAATCCGTGGATCGCGGGCACATTGTGGATAACTCCCTCACCCGTGGGAGGGAAGAGGGATCGAAAAACCGGAACCCCACCCGGTACCCGAACACACGACCCCGAACTTCCGGAACTTCTTCGAACCTTCCGGAAGGGGCTTCGCAATCACGGTGGGTGGAGGAATCATTCACCGGGCGTACTCGTGTGCCCCCGCTCCGGCGCACCCTCGCGGCGTCCCGGGAAAAAACGGGCGCGGGAGCGGTAAGCGGAATAACCCATTCCGCGGCGGGGAAGTACTCGGGCGTCCGTCGCGGCCCACCGGCCGGGCCGGACCGGCCCGCACCCCGGGCCGACGGCTCCGTCCGGTCCCGACGCGGCGACACCGCGGGGGGCCCGGGCCGTCGAGGGGACCGGCCCGGGGAGGGGACGGGCACGGCCCCGGGG
>NZ_VKHS01001018.1 GCF_014141525.1 Streptomyces calidiresistens | reverse complement strand
GGGTTTGCCGAAGGGGACGGTGTGTCGGCCGATGTAGTCACCGGTGCGGGGTTCGGGGTCGGTGTGGAGGGTGAGGGTTTCGCGGTGGCGGTCGATCAGGAGGTACAGGGGGATGGCGGCGCGGGCGTAGGCGAGGCGTTCGGCGGTGCGGTCGTGGTCGGGACGGCCGCTGGTGACCTCGGTGACCATGGTGATGCCGGTGGGCTCCATCCAGGGCGGGGCTCCCCGGAAGACCCGCGCCTCACGTGGAGCGAAGGTGGCGTCGGGCACGAAGCGATGGCCGGGCGTGCCGGCATCTGCCCGTGAGAGGAGGAGCCCTTTGTGGCCGGAGACATCCATCTCCCGGGAGGAGTGGGTGAGCACCTGACGGATCACGGTGCTGATGATGTCCTCATGGTCGCCGTCGGGGGGTGGGGTCACGACGATTCGCCCCTCGATGAGCTCGGCCTTGAACCCCTCGGGCACGGTGAGCGCCAGGAAGCCCTCCTCGAGGACCTCGTCCCGGGTCTGCGCGCGGTGGTCGGCGGCCATGACAGTCATGGTGCCTCCTCTCCGATACGACGACCAGTGTTCCCCCGGCACCCGGCAGGGGGGAAGCGAAAACGGGGATCCCCACCCGAACGAGTGCGCGACCGGGGTGGTGATTGACGCCGGAGTCGGTGCGGCGGCACGCCCTCAGCCGAGATCGCCGGTGTCGAGGTCGAAGCCGAAGGGGGCCGGCAGGGGCAGGGGTCGGCCGACGGGCACGGCGTGCAGCCGTGTGTAGGCCCGCCCCGGCGCGTCCGGGGCGGTGGACGGCGGGGTCGGCCGACTGAACAGCGACACCGTCGCCCGCTCCCGCTCGATGAGCAGGTGGAAGGGGATGCCCGCCTCCGCGTAGGCCCTGCGCCGCAGCGATCTCCCCTTCTCCCCACCGGGGACGGCCGTCTCCACCACCATCAGCACATCGCGTCCCTCCAGCCACGGGGGCGCCTGGCGGAGGACCCGCAGCTCCCGTGCGGTGAAGACGGCGTCCGGTACCGCCCGGACGCAGGGCGCGCCGGGCTTCGGCCGCAGCAGCACCTCCCGGTGGACGGCGACATCGGTGGCGATGCCGCCCCATCGCATCACCTGTCCGATGACCGTGCTGATGAGGTCGGTGCACTCGGGGTCGTGTCGGGGCGATTCGACGGCGGTCATGGCGGCCATCGCCTCCTCCCACGCCCGGTCCCGGACCGGGAAGCCGTGTCGGCGGGCCAGGGCGTCGAGGGCGGCCGTCATGAGGGGTGTGGGGTGCATCGATGGAGCTCGTTTCGCGGGGAGGCGGGTGGATCGGGTGCGGGGGTGCGCCCGGGGGCTCGGCGGGGTTCGGGTGTGCAGGTCGGTGGTCGTCCCTCCGGGTGGGGGACGGAAAGGGTACGGCCCCCGGGGTGCCCGGAGGGCTTCGGGAGGCCACCGGAGGGTGTCGCGCCACCGTTCCTCCCGGTCAGTGTGGGGCTCGTGCCCGGCCCGGCCCGTCGAACTCTTCCGTCATCGCCCGAAAGAGTGAAACTCCCGGCCCCGGAGCGGCACGACGGGGGAGCGGAGGGGTGTGAAGAAGAGTGAAAGGGAGTGATGAGGGGCGAGGAGGGGCGAGAAGAGGGCGAGAAAGGGGCGAGAAAGGGGCGGGAA
>NZ_VKHS01001017.1 GCF_014141525.1 Streptomyces calidiresistens | reverse complement strand
GGGTGGGGGACGCACCGCACGACACCGCGCGGGGAGTCGCGCACGACACCGCGCACGCACCGGCACCGGCGGGTGGGGGAGCGCCTCCGGCGGGGACCCCGCCCACCGGCTTCTCCGCCGCCCTGCGCGAACTGCGCGGCGCCGGGAAGTCCGCCCGGGGCGTCTCGCTCTACTCCCGGTGGGTCAACCGCCCCCTGGGCCGGCCGGCCGCCGCCGCGGCCCTGCTGATGGGCCTGCGACCCAACCACGTCACCCTGATCAGCGGCGCCCTCACCTGCTCGGGCATCGCGGTCATCGCGCTGATGGCACCCTCACCGGCCACCGCCGTCGCCGTGACCTCCCTGCTGGTCCTCGGCTTCGCCCTGGACTCCGCGGACGGTCAACTCGCCCGTCTGCGCCGGGAGGCGAGTCCGGCGGGGGAGTGGCTGGACCACATGGTGGACTGCGTCAAGGTCGTGACCCTGCACGCCGCCGTGCTGATCTCGCTGTACCGCTTCCACGACCTGCCCGGCGAGGGCTGGTTGCTGGTCCCGCTCGCCTTCCAGACGGCGGCGGTCGTGATCTTCTGCGGCGGCCTGCTCACCGACAAGCTGCTCTCCGCGGCCCGGACCGCCGGGGGCGGGGCCGGCCCGGCGGGGCGGGAGGCGCCGCCCCCGCTGTGGCGGGCCCTGGCGCTCCTGCCGGTGGACTACGGAGTGGTGTGCTGGTCGTTCCTGCTGCTCGCGCAGGCCTCGTGGTTCCGGGTCGGCTACGCGGTGCTGGCCGCCGCGCACCTGCTCTTCGCGGCGGCCTTCGCCCTGCTGTGGTACCGGCGGGTGTCCGCCCTCAGCGCCCCGCGCCGCTGACCGTGCCGCCGGGACCGGCCGGCGGCGCGGCCAACGCGTCCAGGGCGGCCCGCAGGTGGGTGCTGGAGGTGTGCACGGTGTACGGGAGGTAGACGACCTCCACGCCCACCTCCGCCATCTCCGCCTCCAGCCGGTCGCCCTTGGGCGTCCCGCGCCAGTCGTCGCCCTTGAACAGCACGTCGAAACGGACCTGGTGCCAGGCGACCCGCTTGTCCGCGGAGGTGTCCACGAACGCGGCGTCCACGTGACGCACGCTGCGCACGATCTCCAACCGCTCCACGAGGGGGACGATCGGGGGCCGCCCCTTCATGGACTCGGCCGCCTCGTCCGTCACCACCCCGGCGACCAGGTGGTCGCACCTGCTCCCGGCGTGCCGAAGGATGTTCAGGTGGCCGATGTGGAAGAGGTCGAAGACGCCCGAGGCATAACCCACGATCTGACGCATGGTGGAAATCCACCCCCAAGTCGGTGGTCCGTCGCGGTCTTCCGCGCGGTGCCGTGCCGTGGCGCCGCCTGCGTGGCGCCGGACCCTCCCCGGTCCGGCGCGCGGGGCGCCTCCGCCCGACCATAGCGCCAACTCCCCCGTGATTGCGGGCGAATGCCGGCACACACGTGTGCGATCGGGCTACGCTGGGCGCGGTGTCGTCAGGGGAGGCGACACCGGGGGACCACAGGGGAGGGAGCCCGTGATGGCCCATGGGCGATCGACCGGCGACCGGCCGGGAAGCGCGGCGGGGAACGCCGCCGGCGGGGGCGCCCACCGGACACCCGACGGCGACGGACCACCCCCCGGCGCCCCGGCCCGGGAGTCCCC
>NZ_VKHS01001016.1 GCF_014141525.1 Streptomyces calidiresistens | reverse complement strand
CGGGTGGGGCGGGGTCGTTCGCCGGTGACGCGCGCCCGTTCGCGGCGCATCGGGTAAAGGGTGCGTTTCGCATGTCGGAGACATGACGGACGCGACTGTTCCGATGAGCGGCTGATATGGAAATCTCATGTCCAGTCATCCGAAGGGGGATGAATGGACAAGCGGTACGAGGCTTTCTGTCTCGCCGACCCGTATTTCTACGAGACGCCCGCACGCGGCCCGGCCCGTTCCCGCGAGGGAAACGGAAACGGCACCGGCGGCACGAGTCGTGAATTCCCCGCCGCCCGCCGCCCGGTGCCCACCGGGTGGACCACCGGTCGCGCCGGCGACTGGCTCCACCTGCACCCGGAGGGCGTGGAGCTCCCCGCCCAGGGGTGGAAGATCCACGTCTCGGCCCGGCCGGGGAACGCCGCCGGGATCGCCGAGGTCATTCACGACTACTGCGTCCCGCGTCGCCTGTCCTTCAAATTCGTCCCGAGTCCCCACCAGGTTTACCTGCGGAATTCCAAGTACGCCCCGCGCGAGGGCGCCGGGAAATTCGCCACCCTCTATCCGGAGGACACCGATCGGCTCCGCACGGTACTGGAGGAATTGGACGACCTCCTGGCGGGCGAGACCGGTCCCTACATCCTGAGCGACCTGCGGTGGCGGGAGGGGCCGCTGTACGTGCGGTACGGGGCGTTCACCCGCCGGCAGTGCCGCGACGAGAGCGGGGCGCTGGTCCCGGCTCTGGAGAACGCCGAGGGCGAGCTGGTGCCCGACCGTCGTCAACCCGGCTTCCACCTGCCCCCGTGGGTGACGCTGCCCGGGTTCCTCGCCCCCGCCCTGGCCGCCCGCAACGCCACCACCGTGCGGGACCTGCCCTACCGGATCGAGCGGGCACTGCACTTCTCCAACGGCGGTGGCGTCTACGCCGGCACCGACAGCCGCAGCGGCGAGGCCGTGGTGCTGAAGGAGGCCCGCCCGCACGCCGGTCTGGCCGCCGACGGCGTGGACGCTGTGGCCCGGCTGGAGCGCGAGGCCGCGGTGTTGGAGCGGCTCGACGGGGTGGAGTCGGTGCCCCGACTGCGGGACCGGTTCACCCTCGGGGACCACCGGTTCCTGGTGATGGACCATCTGCCGGGCCGCACCCTGAACTCCTTCTTCGCCGAGCGACACCCCCTGCTGACCTCCCGGACCGACCGGGACGCGATCGCCGCCTACACCCAGTGGGCGCTGGGGATCCACGCGGCGGTGGAGCGGGCGGTGGAGGCGCTGCACGAGCGGGGCGTGGTCTTCAACGACCTGCACATGTTCAACATCATGGTCGCGCCGGACGAGACCTCGGTGGCGCTGCTGGACTTCGAGACGGCCTCCTACCCGGGGGCGGAGACGCGGCAGCTCGTCGCCCATCCCGGTTTCCTGGCCCCGCCGGACCGGACCGGCCCGGCGGTGGACCGGTACGCGCTGGCCTGTCTGCGCCTGGCGATGTTCCTGCCGCTGACCAGTCTTCTCGGGCTGGACCGGGGCAAGGCCGCCCATCTGGCGGAGCTGGCCTCGGAGTTGTTCCCCGGGTTGCCCGCCGGGTTCCTGGACGCCGCGGTGGCGGAGATCGAGGCCGGCTCCTCCCCCACCGCGGACACCACCTCCGGCCCCGGGCAGGGGAACGGGGGCGGAGGTGGTG
>NZ_VKHS01001015.1 GCF_014141525.1 Streptomyces calidiresistens | reverse complement strand
CTTCACCACCCACCGAACCACCGCCCGAAAGGGAGCCCGCAATGCTTGCGACCGGCTTCGTCCGCTGCCCCCTCCCCGCCTGCCTCCACTCCATTCCCCTCGGGGTCGGCGCCGTCCCCCTCGGGGTCGGCGACGGAAAGCACCCCGGCTCCCGCGCCGCCCTCACGGAAATGCGCGAACACTGCGCCGACCGCCACCGCATGACCGAGGACGAGATGGAGCAGGCCGGCATCACCGTCGCACCGCCGGAGCCCATGCCCACCGCATGGTTCCGCGTCGGCCGTGCCTACGCGGACGCCTCCCCCTACACTGCCCCCGAACTGACGCGCTTCTTCGAACCGGTGTGGGTCGGCCACCACCCCACCCGAGGAACCCTCCGCGCGGTCGGCTGGATGAGCACCGGCTCCCTGGACGCCCCCTGGCACATGCAGACCCTCGACGGCGCCGACGCGTACGACGGCTGGACCGACGCCCGGCCCGCCGAGACCCACACCCCCGCCGCCGTCACCGCCCAACATGCCCTGATCCCCGTCGACACCTACACCTCCGTCGCCGAAGCGCGTGCGGCGTGCGAGGAAGAGCACCGCCTGGAGTACCCCGCCGGCACCCGCATCACCCACCGCTGGACCCCGGCCGGCTACGACGAGGAAGACGTCCCCACCACCGACCCCGCCGGGCTGCACTACGCAGCCGACCTCCACGCCACCATCAACGGCGCCCGGGAAGAGCCCACCGCATACAGCACCACCCCCCTCTTCCCCCTCGGAACCCCGGCGAACTGACGATGCACACCAACCCCGCTTTCGCAGCGGCCCGCCGCCTCCACACCCTCACCACCATCGCGGACGCCCGCGCCGCCCTCGCCCTCGCCCGAGGAACCCACCCCGACCGGATCGCCCCCAGCGGCCACGACATCAGCGACCACGCCTACGCCACGGTCCGCGACCAGCACCGCACCCACTACCTCGCCCACCCCACCCGCTACACCCTCCGCAATCTGGAGAACGCCCGCGCACTGTGGGCGCGTCACCGGCCCGACCTCACCGACGACTGGACCACCGGCCTGCCCGGCATCTGGACCGTCACCTACGAAGGCGCGTCCACCACCCGGTGGGCAACCGAAGGCGACGCCCACGCCGAACTCCACGACCTCACCCGGGCCGACGCGCCCGGCCGCGCATGGGACCTGTACCCGGACGGCCCCCACACCTGGATCCAGGTGTGGACCTGCCCGGACACGGACCGCCCGCTGGACACCGGCCCCGGCCGCATCACCCACCAGCCCTGACCACCCACCGGCCCGGCCCCCAACCGGGGGCCGGGCACTGAACCCGAGAGAGACGAGAACACCATGGCCCGTTTCCAGCCCTGGAAGATCACAGTCGACTACACCTCCACCCGAACCGGGTCCACGCAGTGGGTATCCGTCGTCGAATCAGTGGACCCCCGCCGCGCCGCAGGCGTCGTCGAGCGCGACGTTCAGGAGCACCTGCGCAAGATGCGCGCGTCCGACGGGCGGATCACCTGCGTCACCATCGCCCCGGTCCAGACCCCCCAGACCCTCCCGCACGGCGTGCGCTGCGGGTCGTGCAGTGCGATCGGCGCGGTCAAGGCCACCGACGAGGAACTGATCCTCGCCCCCTACCAGACCCCGGACACGGCCCCCGC
>NZ_VKHS01001014.1 GCF_014141525.1 Streptomyces calidiresistens | reverse complement strand
GGGGTGGGGATCGACAACGGGACCGGGAAGTTGCACCAACAGCAACTCGTCCCCCTCGCGAACCGGTTGCCCCACCGGGGTCTGCACCCATACGAGAGCCTCGTCCGGGCCGAGGTCGGGGAGGCCGGCGCCGAGCTCCGACGGGCCGGAAAGGTGGCCGTCGACGGTGAGGCGGTATCGGCCGGGGGACGGCAGCACCGGGGCGGGGCCATCCCTCATCGCGTGCACCACGAACTGGCCCCACCGGTCGGCGGGGGGTTCGGCGGTTCGCACGGGGAGGCCCCGAACGCCCCGCAGGGCGAGCACGTGGGCACCGAGGGCGGGAAGGAGGCCGGCCTGCCGTTCCCCGCACTGGATCAGGGAGACCACGGTCTGGAAGCGGGGATTGATCTCGATGGCCACCACGCGGTGCTCCGGCACGGTGAGCACCAGGTCGATCCCGAAGACGCCCCGGAAACCCCGGGAACGCAGCACCTCCCCGATCGCGCGCGCGGCCCGCGTCACCCGCCGGTGGGTCCCGCCGGGCAGATCATTCGGTCCGGGCAGCTGGTTTCCGCAGTGCGTGCCCCACCCCGGGGCGAGCCCGGGTACTCCCACCACCTGATACGACAGGCCCGAGATCAGGGTCCGATCGGCGAACACACAGCCGCTCGCGGTCAACGGCCATCCGTCCAACCGTTCGGTGACCCGCAACTCGCGGTCCGGCCACTCCTCCATGCAGGCGCGCAATTCCTCGCGGTCACCGGCGTGTCGGGTGCCGCGACCGACGAGGTTGTTCTCCCGGCGCTGCACCACGGCGGCACGCCAGTGCGGTCGTCGGTAGGAAGAGGCGTCGGCTCGGCCGGACGCCGGGACGACGAGGTGGTCGGGGGTGGACACCCCGGCTTCCCCGAACAGGGGGAGGGAGTCGATCTTGTCGCTCGCCAGGGCCGTTACGGCCGGATCGGGGGCGAGCAGGGCAAGCCCCGCCCCGGTCGCCGTGGCCCGGGCGGCCGGTCCGTGCTCGGGGGCGAAGGCCACCGCCGCTCGTTTCACCCCCTCGGGGAGACGGGGCACGGTCCCCGGGGGGAGGGTGGTCACGTGTGGCATACCGGGCGCGGCGGCCGAGGCGGCGAGGAACGGGGACCTGTCGAGCCAGACGATCTCGTCCAGGAGGCCGTGCAGCAGTTCCACGCCCGGTTGGTGATCGACTCCCTCCATGTGAACCGGCACGCCGTGCTCCTCCCACCAAGCGGTGACCGCGTCGGCTTTTCAACGCCGTGGCCGAGCGGAGGTTACGCACCCGGGTGAGCCGCGCCGTCGCGCAACCGGAGGGGGGAACCTCCGCCGCGTCGCCGGGCGCCACCGCTCGCCCCGCGATCCCACCGCCCCGCACCCAACAGCGGTTCCGCGTCGAGCAGGGGCAGGGCGTCCTCGCCGGGGTCCCGTGACGCCCCGAAGGGTGGTCGCCCCGCGATGCGTGCCGCCTCATCCGTCACCCGGTCGGGGAGGTGTCCGGGGGGGAGCACGGCCTGGTGGGCCCCGGTGCGGGTGGCATCCGCCGTTCAGACGGTGATCCGTGGCGGCCGGCGCCTCCCGGGCGCCGCTCCGGGTCGTATGGGCGATGGCGGTGCCGGTCCGGTGGGCAACCGTCGATGGTGCCCGGAGCAGGGTGGCGGCGGGGACGGTGGC
>NZ_VKHS01001013.1 GCF_014141525.1 Streptomyces calidiresistens | reverse complement strand
GAGTGGGGTGGCGGGGCGCGGGGCGTCAGCCCTCGGCGATGACCGGCTCCAGGATGTCCCGCAGCTCCTCCTCGGTGAGCGCCTTCAGCGCCCGCACCGCGATGCCGCCGTCCCGGTCGATGACGAGCGTGGAGGGGATGCCCTGCGGGGGCAGGGTGTTGCGCGGGAACTCCAGGATCAGGGTCCCCTTGGGGTCGAAGAAGCTGGGGTACTCGATGCCGTAGGTGCGGTCGAAGGCGCGGGCGTTGGCCGCCTCCAGGTCGCGGGTGTTGATGCCGATGAACTGCACGCCGCGGTCCTCGGTGTCGGCGGCGACCGCGGCGAGGTTGGGGGCCTCGGCGCGGCAGGGGGCGCACCACGAGCCCCACACGTTGAGCACCACGACCTGTCCCCGGTAGTCGGCCAGGGAGAGCTGCTCGCCGTGGGTGGACTCACCGGTGAGGTCGGGCGCCTGCTTGCGCTCCCCCACCGGGACGGTGGTGATCATCCCGGTGCCCTCGACGATGTTGCTGTCGCCGCCGGAGGCACCGGCGCTCTCGCCGGAGCAGGCGGACAGGGCGAGCATCCCCGCCGCCGCGCAGACCAGGGCCCGGAGGGCCCGACTGCGGGGGCGGACGCGAACGGCGCGGCGAGCAATCATGTGAAAAGTTTCCCATGCGGGTTTTGGGGGCATCACCGCGCCCCCCTTGTCCGGAATGAGCCGTCCCGAACGCGCCGGTGGGGCGCCTGCGGACGCCGCCCCGCGGGGGCTGTCGCCCCGTGCCCCCGCCGTGCCGGGGACCGGGCCGGCGGCACGGCGGGGACACGCGGTGGCGGTGGCCGACCGTGCGCCGGGGTGCTCAGGCCCCCGCGCCCCTGGCCCCTCCGGCGCGCAGGTGCGGCGGCACCAGATCGATCACCGGCTCGCTGTAGCCGACCGAGACGATCTCGTCGTCGAGGTAGGTGAAGGAGGTCAGCGAGGCGAGGGTGCACTGCCGCTTGCGCGGGTCGTGCCACAGCCGGCGCCGCTCCACGAAGCTGCGCAGGATCCAGATCGGCAGCTGGTGGCTGACGCAGACCGCCTCGTGGCCGC
Organism: Streptomyces calidiresistens; assembly: GCF_014141525.1. GTDB lineage: Bacteria > Actinomycetota > Actinomycetes > Streptomycetales > Streptomycetaceae > Streptomyces > Streptomyces calidiresistens. The sequence goes on along the minus strand of NZ_VKHS01001013.1, from coordinate 609 downwards.
GGGCGGCGTCCCGGGCGGCGTCCACGGCCGCCTTCATCCGCACCACCTGCTGCACGTACGGCTCGCCCCAGGAGGGACGCACCGGGTTGCGCAGGTGGAACCAGGAGCCCGGCCGGCGCCAGGCGCCGTCGCCGGGGCCGACCGGGCGGCCCTCGAAGACGTTGCCGGCCTCGATCAGCCGGGGGTCGGTGGCCACGGTGAGGTCCCGCAGGGCGGCGATGGGCGCGGCGGTCTCCTGCGCCCGCTCCAGCGGGGAGGCGACCACGTGCGTGATGTCGCGGGAGGCCAGGTGCTCGGCGACCCGGTCGGCCATCTTCCGCCCCAGGTCGGACAGGTGGTAGCCGGGCAGGCGGCCGTAGAGGACGCCGGTGGGGTTCTCCACCTCGCCGTGACGCATGACGTGCACCACGGTGCGCACGGGCGCGCCGGGGTCACCGCCGAGGGCGGCCGGGGCGGCGTCCGGCGACGGGGGCTGCTCGGGAACGGAGGGGCTGCTGGTCATCGGTTCTCTCGTTTCGGCGCTCGGGCGGCGACGGGGCCGGGCCGCGCGCCGGAACCTCCGGGGTCCGGGCACGCGGCGGCGGGTCGGGGCGGGTGACGGAGGGATGG
>NZ_VKHS01001012.1 GCF_014141525.1 Streptomyces calidiresistens | reverse complement strand
TCGACTGTGTATAAGAGACAGGCCGGGCCGTCTGCGCCGGGGAGTACCCCGAGCTGCGTCACCTGGAGCTCTGGCCGGGGGTCGAGGAGCGGGGCGGGGACCTCTCGCCGGACGATCTGGCGCCCGTCTTCGCCGGGAGCCGCTTCCCCCTCCTGCGTTCCCTCGGCGTCCGCAACGCCGAGGCGCAGGACGAGTTCGCCTCGGTGCTCTCCTCCGCGCCGGTCGTCGCCCAACTGGAGGAGCTGGACCTGTCACTGGGGCTGCTGACCGACACCGGTGGGCGGGCCCTGTTGGAGGGTCAGCCGCTGACGCACCTCAAGCGGCTGAACCTCCACCACCATTTCCTCACCGAGCCGGTGCGGGCGGCGTTGCGCGCCGCCCTGGAGCCGTTCGGGGTGGACCTGGACCTCTCCGAGCCGCAGGATCCCGAGGACGAGTGGCGCTATGTCTCCATCGGTGAGTGAGGCGGAGGGCCGACCCGCGGGGGCGGTCCGGGGAGCGCCCCGCTTCGTCGTGGTGGGCTTGCCCGGCAGCCGGCGAACGGCCGGGTTCCGGGCGGCCGCCCTCGCCGCGGGGTGTCCGGAGCCCCGGGTGGTGTTCTGGTCCGATGTCCTGCGGGGAAAGAGGGTGCGGCTGGTGCCGGGCGAGATCGTGCGCCTGGACTCCCCCGACGGTGATCCGACGGCCGAGCGGCTGCTGCGCGGCCCCGGGGACCCGACCAGGGTGGAGGGAACGGCCCGGTGGTACCGGGGGCTGACGGAGGCCGCCCGGGACATCGGGCGGGCGGCCCGGCGCGACGGGGCCCGGATGCTCGACGACCCGGCCGAACTGGCCGTGCTGTTCGACAAGCGGCTGTGTCACGGCCGCCTGGCGGCGGCCGGCGTCCCGGTACCGGCGTCCCCCACCTCGGGGCCCGACGCCCCCGTCCCCGCCGACTGGGCGGCGGTTCGCGAGCTGCTGCGCGGGGCCGGGTTGCGGCGGGCCTTCGTGAAACCCGCCCACGGCTCCTCCGCCTCGGGGGTGCTGGCCCTGGAGACGGCCGGTGGCGGGCGGGTGCAGGCGACCACCTCGGTGGAACTCGCCGCCGACGGAACGCTCCACAACTCCCTGCGGGTGCGGCGTTACCGCACCGAGCGGGAGGTCGCCGCGATCGTGGACGCACTGGCTCCCGACGGTCTGCACCTGGAGCGGTGGGTGCCCAAGGCGGGCCAGGACGGGCGGAGCGCGGACCTGCGGGTGGTCGTGGTGGCCGGCCGGGCCGGCCACGCGGTGGTGCGCACCTCGCGCTCGCCCATGACCAACCTCCACCTGGGTGGCGCGCGCGGGGACACGGGACGGGCCCTGGCCGGGATCACGGCGGCGGGCGGCGACCCGGCGGCACCGTGGGACATCGCCGAACGGGCCGCCCGGTGCTTCCCCCGCACCCTCTCGGTGGCGGTGGACGTCCTGCCCGGCACCGGATGGCGAACCCTCCGGGTGGGGGAGGTCAACGCCTTCGGCGACCTGCTGCCGGGACTGTTCGGCGCGCCGGGACGCGGCGCGGAGGGCCTGAACACCTGGGAGACCCAGGTGGCTGCGGTCGTGGCGGAGCACGGCTCACCGGCCGACGACCCGGCCGGACGGGCGCCGGTCCCGGTGTCCGGGGGACGGGGGGAGGTTCGATGAGTCCCCACCCCCCGCCC
>NZ_VKHS01001011.1 GCF_014141525.1 Streptomyces calidiresistens | reverse complement strand
GTGGGGAGGGGACCCGCCGGGAGCCCGGAGGGCCGCGGTCGGCGGCCCCGCCCCACCGGGCGCCGTGGGCATCCCCGTGCGCTCGGGAACCCCCGGACACGGCGACACGGCCGCCCCCGGTCGGGGACGGCCGTGTCGGGATTCCGACCACGGGTCGGATCAGCTCGCCGTGCGGGCTCCGGGCCCGCCCCGGATCAGCGCTCGTCCTCCGTGGCGACCGCCGGGGTGGTGGCCAGCTTCTCGGTCTCGTCCTGGATGTCGGCCGCGACCTTCTTGAGTTCCGGAGCGAACTTACGGCCGTGGTGGGCGCAGAACAGGAGCTCGCCGCCGCTCACGAGCACGACGCGCAGGTACGCCTGGGCGCCGCAGCGGTCGCAGCGGTCAGCGGCGGTCAGCGGGGTCGCGGGGGTCAGAACAGTAGTCACGTCGCCTCTTCTCTAGCTCGACGAGCTGTCGTACCAGGGTCAACATCCAACCGGGCCGAAAACGTTCCCGCTCGCGGCTTTTTCTCGGAAATCCCTTCCGGACTTCCTCGATGGCCGGATGCTGCCCGTTGGCGGCGAATGGGCCGTAGTGCGGTGTGGTGCTCGCTGTGGTCGGGCTGTCGTCGCAGGTGGTGGATGGTCGGTTTCGCTGTGCGATGGTGTCCTGTCGGTTCTCCGGCTGTCGGCACCGTCGCCGCCGTCCTCCCGGGTGGGTCGGTCGCCGTCGACGAATCCCCTGTGGAGAAGGACGTGCCCGGAGCCTAATTGGTTCATGCCTCGAAAGGAACGCGATGTGTCCCTCACCTCTTCCCGAATTCGAACACCTGATCGGTTCCGGGTAGGGTGAACCGACGCCGGGGTGCCCGGTCACCCGCATCGTTGGGCCTCGGTACCCTCTGAGCGGCGAACCCGCCACCCAGCAGAATTCAGCGAGGAGCGAACTGCGTGACCGCCGATACGTCCGTGCCGTCCACCGCGCTGCTCACCGGTGCCGACACCGGGGGCAACTACACCGCGCGGCACCTGTTGGTCCTCGAGGGGCTGGAGGCGGTCCGCAAGCGCCCCGGCATGTACATCGGCTCCACGGACAGCCGGGGCCTGATGCACTGCCTGTGGGAGATCATCGACAACTCCGTGGACGAGGCCCTCGGCGGCCACTGCGACCACATCGAGGTGATCCTGTACCCCGACGGCTCCGTGGAGGTGCGCGACAACGGCCGCGGCATCCCGGTGGACGTGGAGCCGCGCACCGGCCTGTCCGGCGTCGAGGTCGTGATGACCAAGCTCCACGCCGGTGGAAAGTTCGGCGGCGGCTCCTACGCGGCCTCCGGCGGCCTGCACGGTGTCGGTGCCTCCGTGGTCAACGCCCTGTCGGCCCGGCTGGACGTCGAGGTGGACCGCGACGGGCGCACCCACTCCATCGGCTTCCGGCGCGGCACCCCCGGCGCCTTCGACGGGGAGGGCCCCGACGCGCCGTTCGAGCCCGGGGGCGGGCTGGTCAAGGGCAAGCGGGTGCCCAAGGGGCGCACCGGCACCCGGGTGCGCTACTGGGCGGACCGGCAGATCTTCCTCAAGGATGCCGAGCTCTCCCCGGAGACCCTCTACGCCCGTGCCCGTCAGACCGCCTTCCTGGTCCCCGGCCTGACCATCGTGGTCCGCGACGAGCGGGCCGTCGGGAGGGCCGGCGGGGACGGGGAGGC
>NZ_VKHS01001010.1 GCF_014141525.1 Streptomyces calidiresistens | reverse complement strand
CCCGTCCCCGGACCGGGAGCGGGGGTCATCCCCCCTGTCCGGGCCCGCCGGTCGGCTCCTCCGCCGAACCGGCGCCCGCCCCCGTGACGACCTCCGCCCGGCGGGCGACCGGGCCGGGGCCGGTCGCGCCCTCGGCGCGGAACCGCCCCACCTCCTCGGGCAGGGCGAGGGCCGCCAGGTCGGCCGTCTCCCCGGCCGCCATGTCCACCGCCGGGTAGCGCCCCCATCCGGCGGCGGTGGTGAACTCCACCGTGGCCAGGCCCAGTCGCCGTTGCAACAGCGACTGTCGGATCCGCACGCCGCTGACGGCCCGGGTCTCCAGGGCGGAGGTGCGACGATTCATCGCCCCGTACCGGGTCACCAGGTGGGAGGGGGTGACGGCGTGCCCGAGGGCGAGGTGACCGGCGACGGCGAGACCCACGGCGATCGGCAGGACCGCCGCACCGGTCGCCCACCACACCGCCGGGTGCCACCCCGTGCCGGCAGCCACCCACGCCGCCGCGCCGGTGAGGGCCCCGGTGACCCCCACCGCCCATCCCAACCGGCGGCGCAGGGCGGTGCCGGGGTGGCGGCGCAGCGGCGCCCGCATCGGGTCCCCGGAGATGTTCAGCACCGCGTCGGCGACCCGGGAGGCGGTGGACTTCGGCACCCGCGGCAGGATGGTGGAGGCGGCGCCCCACATCGACAGACCGGTGGTGATGACGTGCACCTCGGTGCTGCGCATCCACCGCCAGGGCAGCGGCTCGGAGAGGGTCACCCCGCGCAGTCGGTGGTCGTCGCGGTTGACCTCGCGGGTGCGGAGCAGGCCGTGGGTGGTGCGCAGGACGGTGCCGTTCTCCCCGGGTACCCGTTCCAGGCGGAAGCCGGCGTACTCGTTGAAGAAGTTGACGGCCAGTCCCCCGACCCCCAGCAGCCAGACCAGGGCGATCCCGAGGACGACCGTGGCGGCGGTGCCGAGGCCGGCCCGGTCGATCAGGGAGGTCACCCACCCGGCCGGGTCCAGGCCGAAGATCGTCAGCATCCAGTAGGTGCCCCACAGCAGGCCGGCGGCCATGAAGAAGGCCCAGACGCTCGCCATGTTGTACAGCACCCACCAGGGCCGCAGGGTCGCGTACACCTCTCCGGCGATCCGGGCTCCGCCCTTGCCCCCGTCCCCATCGGGAGCGGGGGCGGAGGAGCGGTGTTCCAGCAGGTTCTCGCGCAGGCGCCGGGCGTCCTCGCGGGAGACGGCGTCCAGTTCCAGGGCGGACTCCATCGCCACGCTCGCCTGTCCGGCGCCGATGCGCACCCGGCGCAGGCCGGCGAGCCGGCGCAGCAGGCGGGCGTCGGCGTCCACGCTGCGGATCCGGTCGCGGCGGATCGAACGGTAGGTGCGCACGAACAGGCCCGTGCGGCGCTCGACGTAGGTGTCGGTGACGCGGTAGCGGGTGGTGACCCAGCGCAGCACGTCGGCGGCGGCGCCGATCGCGCCCCACACCGCGATGAATCCCAACGGCCACAGTACGCCGGCGGTCGGCTCGACGCGGACGACCCCCAGGGCGATGATGCCGGGGGTGAGGGAGAACAGCACCCGCAGGGCGTCGGTGAGGATCATGCGGGGGTTGAGGCGCTGCCAGGGCGGCAGGTCCGGATCCTCGCCGGCGGCGGGCGCGCCGCCCTCGTGCACGACCCCGTCCTCCCCGTCC
>NZ_VKHS01000101.1 GCF_014141525.1 Streptomyces calidiresistens | reverse complement strand
GGCACCAAGCCCCGACGCCCGGAGTCCCCGGCCCCGGCGGTCCCCCGCCGCGAGGCCCCGGCAGCCGGAACCGACCAGGGCTTCGGCGCCTCGCAGGCGGGACGTCTGCTCGCGGTCCTGCGGGTCGCGACCGGCCTGATCTTCCTGTGGGCCTTCCTTGACAAGATGTTCGCCCTCGGCTGGGCCACCCCCTCGGGGCGCGGTTGGATCGAGGGCGGCTCCCCGACCGCCGGGTTCCTGGGATCGGTCTCGGTGGGCCCCTTCGAGTCGGTCTTCAACTCCTGGGCCGGAGCGGCCTGGGCGGACTGGCTCTTCATGTTGGGACTGCTCGGCATCGGCCTCGCCCTGGTCCTCGGGGTGGCGCTGTGGCCCGCCGCGATCGCCGGTGCGCTGATGCTGGGCTTCATGTGGGCGGCGGTCTGGCCGCCGGCCCGGGCCCTGAGCGACGGCTCGCCCAGCGGCTCCACCAACCCGTTCGTCAACTACCACGTCGTCTACGCGGCGGTGATGTTCGTCCTGGCCTCCACCCGGGCCGGTGACACCTGGGGCCTCGGACGCATCTGGGCCCGCGTCGCCCCGGTCGGCCGGTTCCCCTGGATCCGCTGACCGCACGGCCCGCCCGGCCGCGTCACGGCGAGAACCCCGCCACCCCTCCCGGGGCGGCGGGGTTCTCGCATGCCCCCGTCCACCCGACGGCCGGGGCGCCCGGAAACCGCCTCGACGGTTCCCGGGACCCGGCCCTTCCCCGGGGGTGCTCGGACGGCCGTCCCGCGCCGCGCCCGGCCGGGTCGAACCGCCTGCGGCACCCCGTATCGGGCGCCCTCCGGGATCGGCCCCCGGGTGCCCGCAGCCGGCCGCGGGACCCTAGCAGAGGCGGAAGCCGACCCCCGAACCTTTATCGGTTGGTGATGATTCCGCGTCATGCCGACCGGCGCCCGGTCTACCTTCCGGATGCGTTCCGAGCGGGCCTCCCGTGCCCGCCCCGCCCGGCACCCACGGGCGCGCCCCTCCTCACCGTGCCGCGAACCGTGGCCGTGCGGGAAGAGGGGCGGCATTCCGGAAAGGAGAATCCGTGCGCCTGGTCCCCCGGCGTTCCGGCATCGGCGGAGCCTTCACCTCCGCCCACACCGTCGGCACCGGCATGGTCATCGCCGCGCTCGCCCTCACCATGGCCGCGCTGCTGATCCCCGTGAGGCTCTTCGAGGGAACGGCGGTGGCCGGTCCCGGAGGTCTGATCATCGACGACGGACTGGGCACCCTGACCACGCAGTACGGGCCCCTGACCCCCACCGACCGGGACTTCGTGCGCAAGGTGCGCAGTGCCGGCCTGTGGGAGGGCCCGGCGGGACGCCAGGCCCAGGAAAGGGGCCAGAGCGAAAGCGTGCGCATCGCCGGCAACCACCTGGTCGACGGCCACAACCTGCTCGACGAACTCGCCATCGAGACCGGTCGGGTGCTCGGCATCGAACTGCCCAACCAGCCCACCGCCCAACAGCGCGCGTGGCTGGCGGAGCTGGAGGCGGCTCCCATCGATCAGTACGAGGTGCTGTTCGCCAACATCCTGCGCCGCGCCCACGGGCGGGTCTTCACCCTGGTCGCCCTGGTGCGCGCCGAGACCCAGAACTCCCTGGTCCGCGAACTCGCCAATCAGGCCAACGAGACGGTGCTCGACCACATCACCGTTCTGGAGAACACCGGCCTGGTGGACTACGGGGCGCTGGACGACGACGGCATCGGAAGCATCAGCAAACGCGTCGCCGGCCCCAGGTCGCCGCGTCGCGCCCGTCGCACCGCCACGGGGTGCGGTCGACGCCGCCCCGACGGACGCCCGGTGGGCCGTCCGGGGGGCCGCTCGACGGACGAACCGCCGGTCCCGACGTCCGGGGGAGGACGCCGGGTCGTCCCCCGGGAGGGCGCCGCCGACGCCCGCTGGACCTCCCCCTGGCTGCGACCCGCCGTCCCGGCCGACGAGATCATCGTCTCCTGGAACGCCGAGACCCCACCGGGCACCGGCGTGCGGATCGAGGCCGAGGTGCGCTACTCGGACACCGGCCGCTCCCCCCGCTACACCCTCGCGGAGTGGGCCCTGCACGACACCGACCTCGATCCGCGCCGGGCCTCCGTGGCCGGACAGGGCGACGGCACCAGCCGGGTGCTCACCGACACCATCGCCCTCGACGACGCGGAGGGCCCCGTCCGCATGACCGGCTGCCGGTTGCGGGTGACGTTCCTGCGCGCCCCCGGTGGCGCCCGGTCCGTGCGGGTCCCGATCCTGCGCCGGCTGGCGGTCATGGCCTCCGACGTCCCCGTCCGCGACACCGTGCCCGCCGTGCCGCCGGGACCGGCGCGCGGGATCGAACTGGACGTCCCCGCCTGGTCGCAGTACGTCCACACCGGACGCCACCCCGAGTACGCCGGTGGGGGAGAGGCCTGGTGCAGCCCCGCCTCCACCCAGATGGTCCTCGCCCACCACGGCCACGCCCCCGATCCGGCCGCCCTGGCCGACCACGATCCCGACCACGACGACCCGTGGATCTGCCACGCCGCCCGTCACACCTACGACCACGTCTACCGGGGCTGCGGCAACTGGCCCTTCAACACCGCCTACGCCGCCCACCACCCGGGGCTGGCCGCCGTCGTCACCCGATTGGCCTCGCTGGAACCCCTGGAGCACCTGATCGCGGCCGGCCTCCCGGTGATCACCTCGCAGTCCTTCCGCGCAGAGGAACTGCCCGGCGCCGGCTACAACACCCCCGGACACCTGCTGGTCGTCGCCGGCTTCACGGCGGACGGCGACGTCGTGGTCCGCGACCCGGCCGGCCGGGACAACTCCGACGTGCGCCGGATCTATCCCCGCCGGGCCTTCGAGACCGTCTGGCTGCGCACCCGCCGCCCCCTGGCCGGCGGCGGCACCGGGAGCGGCAGCGGCGGGGTGTGCTACCTCGTCCACCCCCTGCGCCCGACCGCCGCGCAACGGGCCGCCCTGCGCCTGGCGGGCATGCGCTGATCCCCTCCCGGCCGTGACGCGACGCCGCTGATCAGGCATACTCCAGACGCGATCCGGAGCGACCCGTCCCCGCCGCGACCCGGCGAACCGGGCGCCCCGGTCCCCCACGGCAGCGGCGCCGCACCCGGGATGTCCGCTGCCCCGTGCCCGACAGGGAGGACGAGCGAGATGACCCCCGCCCCCGGTCCGCTGCCCACGCGACCCACCCCCGACGCCGGGGAGACCCGGGCCCTGATGGAGTTGGTGCGGCGTCTCGCCGAGCGCGAGATCCGCCCCGTCGCCGACGAGGAGGAGGCCGCCGGACGCTTCCCGCGCGAGACCTTCCGCACCCTTTCGGAACTGGGCCTGCTCGGGCTGCCGTATCAGTCCGAGCACGGCGGCGGCGACCAGCCGTACGAGGTGTACCTGCAGGTGCTGGAGGAGTTGGCGGCGGCCCGGTTGACCGTCGGCCTCGGTGTCTCCGTGCACTCCCTGGCCTGTCACGCCCTGGCCCGCCACGGGACGAAGGAGCAGCGCGCCGAGCACCTGTCCGCGATGCTCGGCGGCGGCCTGCTCGGTGCCTACTGCCTCTCCGAACCCACCGCCGGCTCCGACGCCGCCGACCTGCGCACCCGCGCCGTCCGCGACGGCGACGACTGGGTGATCACCGGCACCAAGGCGTGGATCACGCACGGCGGGATCGCCGATTTCCACACCGTCCTGGCCCGGACCGGCGGTCCCGGTGCACGCGGCATCACCGCCTTCCTCGTACCCCGCGACGTCCCCGGTCTCCAGGCGGCCGCGCCGGAGCGCAAGATGGGGCTCAACGGCTCCCCCACCGCCCAACTCCACTTCGACGGCGTGCGGGTGCCCGACGACCGGCGGCTCGGCGAGGAGGGGCAGGGCTTCCGGATAGCCCTGGACGCCCTGGACGGCGGACGCCTGGGCATAGCCGCCTGCGCCGTCGGCCTGGCCCGCGCCGCCCTGGACGAGGCCGTGGCCTTCGTGACCGACCGGCGCCAGTTCGGTCGACCCGTCTCCGACTTCCAGGGCGTGCGGTTCGCGTTGGCGGACGCCGCCACCGCCGTGGAGGCGGGGCGGGCCCTGTACCTGGAGGCGGCCCGCCGGTACGACGCGGGCGAGCCGGTCTCCCGCCACGCCGCGATGGCCAAGCTCTTCTGCACCGACGCGGCGATGCGCGTCACCACCGACGCCGTGCAGCTCATGGGGGGATACGGCTACACGGCGGACTTCCCCGCCGAGCGGTACATGCGGGAGGCGAAGATGCTGCAGATCGTGGAGGGCACCAACCAGATCCAGCGGGTGGTCATCTCCCGTCACCTGATCGGCCCGCCGGAGCGCGACTGAGCCGTTCCCGCCCGGGGCCCCGTGCGACGCGGGGCCCGGGTGGGCCGGGTCGGTGTTCAGGCCGCGCGGGGGACGACGGACGGTCGCACCGGCCGGGCCCCGGGGCCGCCCCGGTGGGAGAACGGCTGCAGCCGCCAGTCCAGACCCTCGGGCAGGGCCGTCGGGAACACCTCCGTGAGCGTCTCCCCGTCCTCCGCCGCCTCCCCGATGTCCTCCGGCACGGGGCGGCCGGTGCCGCCGCAGACGGTGAGACCGAAGGGGTTCCAGGGGGTCGGGCACAGCGCGTGCACGGGGAGCAGGCCGGGGCCGGACGTCAGCAGGATCCGCTGGCCGCACTCGGGGCACGTCGCCCGGAGTCCCTCCCCCGCGGGGTTCCCGGTGTCCGCGGGCCCCGGGGCGTCCGTCCACTCGCCGGGGTCGCCGGTCTCCACGAGGACGAGCGGGACGGGGCGCTCCATCGGGTGCCCGTTCCGCCCGCCGCACCCGTCGCCGTCGGCCGGAGGGGCGTCCGCGGGCTCGGCGGAGACGCCCGGGGCGGTGTCCACCACCGGGGTGAGGTGCTCCCGGGGGGAGGGAAGGACGGTTCGGCCCCGGGCCCCGGTGGTCGTCCGGACGGGAACGGAACGCTCCGGGCGGCGCTCGGCGGCGTCCCGGACGGTGCTGCCAATGGTCTTCACGGTGCGCATGGCATCCCCCAGATGCGGAACTGTGGCCCGTGGGCGCCGAACTGTGGCCCGGGCCACAGCAAGCACTGCCCGTGGCGGGGCCCCGCTAATCGCGGCGCATCGCCGCACACGGCGGCACGATTGTGGGCTTGATCACAGCCCGGGTGACCGGATGCGCCCCCGTGCGCCGGGGAGGGGGCGGACGGGGCGAGCCGCGAACACCCGGTGTACACGCTCCGCCCCCGACTGTTCCGCCGCCCCCGCTGCGGGTAGGTTGACCGACTGTGGAGGAACTGGACCGGCACATCGTGGAACTGCTCCTGCGCGACGGCCGCATGAGCTACACCGACCTGGGCAGGGCCACCGGACTGTCCACCTCCGCCGTCCACCAGCGCGTGCGCCGTCTCGAACAGCGCGGGGTGATCCGCGGCTACGCCGCCGTCGTGGACCCCGACGCGCTGGGACTGCCCCTGACCGCCTTCATCTCGGTCAAGCCCTTCGACCCCAGCGCTCCCGACGACATCGCCGACCGGCTGGCGGGGGTGCCCGAGATCGAGGCCTGCCACAGCGTCGCCGGTGAGGAGAACTACATCCTCAAGGTCCGGGTCGCCGGTCCGGCCGACCTGGAGCACCTCCTGGCCCGGGTCCGCTCGCTGGCCGGCGTCTCCACCCGGACCACCGTGGTCCTCTCCACCCCCTACGAGGCGCGCCCGCCGCGGGTGTGACCCCCCGCCGCGACCCCGGCCGGCCGGTCGACGGCGGCGCGCGCGAGACTGATCGACATGAGTCGGCGCACCGCACCCGAAGAACCAGGATCCCCCGTTCCCGAACCCGGCGCCCCGCCCCGCACCGTGCTGCTGCGCGGCGGCACCGTCCACACCCCGGCCGACCCCTTCGCCACCGCCATGGTGGTGCGCGGCGACACCGTCGCCTGGGTGGGGGCCGAGGGCGCCGCCGACTCCTTCGCCGGGGTCGCCGACGAGGTCGTCGACCTCGGGGGCGCCCTGGTCACCCCCGCCTTCGTGGACGCCCACGTGCACGCCACCGCCACCGGCCTGGCGCTCACCGGGTTGGACCTGGGCGGGGCCCGGGACGCGGAGGACCTGCTGCGCCGGGTCCGGGAGCACGCCCGTGGTCTGCCCGCCGACGAGGTCGTCCTCGGCCACGGCTGGGACACCGCGGCCTGGTCGGACCCCCGGCCGCCGACCCGGGACCGCCTGGACGAGGCGGCGGGGGGACGGCCCGCCTACCTCACCCGGGTGGACGTCCACTCCGCGTTGGCCTCCACGGCCCTGCTGGAGCGCGTGCCCGGCGTCACCGGACAGGCCGGCTTCGACCCCGGGGGGCCCCTGACCGACGCCGCCCACCACGCGGTGCGGCGGGCGGCCCACGCCTCCGTCGGACCCACCGTGCGCCGGGCGGCCCAGCACGCCGCCCTTCGCCGCGCCGCGGAACTGGGCATCGGCGGGTTGCACGAGTGCGCCGGGCCCGACATCTCCTCCGCCGAGGACCTCGCCGCCCTGCTCCGCCTGGCGGCTGCGGAACCGGCCCCCCGGGTGCACGGGTACTGGGCCGAGGCGGTCACCGCGCCGGAGGCCGCGGTGGCGATCCGGGAACTCGGTGCCGTCGGAGCCGCCGGCGACCTGTTCGTCGACGGCTCCCTGGGCTCGCACACCGCCCTGTTGGGGGCTCCCTACGCCGACGCCCCGCACACCCGGGGCACCGCCCACCTCGACGCCGCGGCCGTCGCCGACCACGTGACCGCCTGCACCCTGGCCGGGGTGCAGGCCGGCTTCCACGCCATCGGCGACGCGGCGGTCGACACCGTGGTCGAGGGGGTACGGACGGCCGCCGAGCGGGTGGGCGTCGAGCGGGTCCGTGCCCTGCGCCACCGCGTCGAGCACGCCGAGATGCTCACCGCCGACACCGTGGCGGCCTTCGCCGACCTGGCCCTGACCGCCTCGGTGCAACCTGCCTTCGACGCGGCCTGGGGCGGACCGGAGGGCATGTACGCGACGCGGCTGGGCCGCGAGCGCGCCGCCGGTCTCAACCCCTTCGCGGCGCTCCTGCGCGCCGGCGTGCCCCTCGCCCTGGGCTCCGACGCCCCCGTGACGCCCCTGGACCCCTGGGGTGCGCTGCGCGCCGCCGCCCACCACCGCACCGCGGCGCACCGGATCTCCGTCCGGGCCGCCTTCGCCGCCCACACCCGGGGCGGCTGGCGGGCCCTGGGCCGTGACGACGGCGGGGTGCTGGTCCCCGGGGCGCCGGCGGACTACGCGGTGTGGCGGGTGGGGGACCTGGTGGTGCAGGCCCCCGACGACCGGGTCGCCCGGTGGTCCACCGACCCCCGTTCCGCCACCCCCGGGCTTCCGGACCTCTCCCCGGGCGAGCCCTCCCCGGTGTGTCTGCGCACGGTGGTGGCCGGCCGGGTGATCCACACGGCGGGGTGAGTCCGCGCGGGGGATCGGCGCCGGTCGTGCACGGCGCCCCCGGGCGCGCCGGCGGGTTCCCGGCGCCGTCCCCGCCGGCCCGAACGGGTGATTCATCGGTGCCCCGTCGGTGACCGGCGCACCGCGCGGTGTCGGGGCGCCGGGGCCCGCCCGGGCGTCCGACACGCCGGGGGTTCCGCCCAACGCGCGTCCCCGACCTGCGGGTTCGCAAGGTCTTCGCAGGTCGGGGGCGTGTTGACAGTCGGTCGGAGCCGAGGGGTAGGTTCGGCCGCGTCCACCACGGGACGTACCGGTCGGTGTGTCCGCGCGCCCGCCGAAAGCCGTCGGATCACAGGGTGGGGGTCACCACGCCCCCACCGGGAGCCAGGTCCGGTGTCGGCGCGGGCGGGCGACGGGCCCCACCCTCCGGGCGGGTGCGACCCGGGCGGGGACCGGTGTTCAACAGACAACGGCCCCGGGGTGCCGCAGCCAGCGACCCCGGGGACCGGCCCGAAGAACATCGGACCCCGCCCGCCGCCCGAGGGCCGGTCATCGCCTCCCCGACCGGTCCCCCCGCGGCCGGGACGCGGTACGGTCGATCACCGAACCGTCTTGTCTCCCGTGAGGACCACGCCCATGCCGGCCGGCCACCCGACCGCCCCCGTCGCCGACGACGACCGCGCCGGGGAAGCGCCCGGCGTCGGTGACCGGCCCGCCGCCGAACGCGGCGTTCCCGCCGGGTCCCCGCCGGTCGCCGCCCCCGGTCCCGGAGGCCCCGACTCCCCACCGCGGCGGCGGATACGGCCGGCCCCGTCCGGCACGGTGGCCCGGGCGGTCGCCGCCGCCCCGGCCGGCGTGGCCCTCGCCCTCGCCTTCCCTCCCTACGGCTGGTGGCCGCTGTCGGTGCTCGCGGTCGCGGCGCTGAGCCTGCTGGTTCGGGGCACCGGTGCCCGTCGGGGAGCCCTGATCGGGTTCTGTTTCGGTCTGCCCTTCTTCGTGGTGCTGCTGAAGTGGCTCCACGTCATCGGGTGGGACGTCACCCTGGGCCTGGCGTTCCTGCAGGCGCTCTTCCCGATGGCGCTGGGCGCCGGCCTGGCCGCCACCTCCCGCCTGCCGCTGTGGCCTCTGTGGACGGCCTGCCTGTGGGTCGCCCAGGAGTGGGCCCGTGACCGGATCCCGCTGGGCGGCTTCCCCTGGGGGCGGTTGGCCTTCGCCAACACCTCCACCCCCTTCACCCCCCTCGCCGCACTGGGCGGGGCGCCCCTGGTGACCTTCGCGGTGGCCCTCACCGGCGCCCTGCTGGCCCTCGTGGTCCTGCGCCTGGCAACGGCCCTGCGGCGCCGGGGGCAAAAGCCCGCCCCGACCCCCTCCCGCGGCGTCCTGCGGGCCGTGCCGCCCCTGGCCGGGGCCGGTCTGGCCCTGCTGGCGGCCGGTGGCACCGTCGTGGCCGGGAGGGCGGTCCCCGTCCCCACCGAACCCGCCGAGACGGTGCGCATCGCCGTGGTCCAGGGCAACGTCCAGCAGCCCGGCATGGACTTCCTCGGTCGGCCGATGCTGATCCTCAACAACCACGTGGACGCCACCCTCGACCTGGCCCGGGACGTCCGCGAGGGCCGGGTCGAGCGACCCGACCTGGTGATCTGGCCGGAGAACGCCTCCGACCTGGACCCCCACCGCCACCCGCAGGCACGCGCCGCGATCGACCGCGCGGCCCGCTCGATCGGGGTGCCGATCCTGGTCGGGGCCCTGGTCGACCACCCCACGGAGACGGGGTACGTGGAGAACCAGGGCATCGTCTGGGACCCGGTGACCGGCCCCGGCGACTCCTACACCAAGCAACACCCGGTGCCCTTCGGGGAGTACGTCCCCTTCCGGGCCCAACTGAGCAAGGTGATCACCCGGCTGGAGCGGGTGCCCCGCGACTTCTGGCCCGGCGAGGAGACCGGTGTCCTGGATGTCGGCCCCGCCCGGCTCGGTGACGTCATCTGCTTCGAGGTGGCCTACGACGGCATCGTCCGCGACACCGTCAACGCCGGGGCCCGGGCCCTGGTGATCCAGACCAACAACGCGACCTACGGCCACACCGGGCAGCCCGAACAGCAACTGGCCATGTCGGAGCTGCGGGCCGTCGAACACGGGCGGGCGATCGTCACCGCCGCCACCAGCGGCATCAGCGCCATCGTCGCCCCGGACGGAACCATCGTGCAGCGCACCGAGGAGTTCACCCGGGAGGTGCTGGTGGGTGAGTTGCCCCTGCGCGACGAACGCACCGTCGCCGACCGGGTGGGCGCGGCCCCCGAATGGGGTCTGGCACTGCTCGGCCTGGCGGCGTGGGGAGGCGTCCTGCTGCGCGATCGCCGGGCCGCCCGGACCGGGACGGCGGCCGACCCGCGCGGCCCCGCGACGTCGCGCGACGAACGGCCCGGGGACCTTCCGGCGTGAGCGGCCCGCGCGCCTCCGACGCCGGGGAGGACCCCCCGGACCCGTCGGAGCCGATGGTCCCCGTGGCGCCGGCCCTGGTGGTGATCCCCACCTACAACGAGGCGGCCAACCTCCCGCCCCTGGTCGAGCGGCTCCGCCGGGCGGTCCCGGAGGTCGACGTCCTGGTGGTCGACGACAACAGCCCCGACGGCACGGGACGGGTGGCCGACCGTCTGGCCGCCGCGGACCCCGCCGTCCACGTGTTGCACCGCCCGGGCAAGGACGGCCTGGGCGCCGCCTACCTCGACGGCTTCCGCTGGGGCCTGGAGCGCTCCTACCGCTGTCTGGTCCAGATGGACGGGGACGGTTCGCACCTTCCCGAGCAGCTTCCCCGTCTGCTCACCGCGCTCGACCGGGCCGATCTGGTCATCGGGTCCCGCTGGGTCCCCGGCGGCCGCATCGTGCACTGGCCGCGCCGCCGACAACTCCTGTCGAGGGGCGGCAGCGGTTATTCCAGGCTGCTGCTCGGCCTGCCGCTGCGGGACGTCACCAGCGGCTACCGGGCGTTGCGCCGGGAGGTGCTGACCCCGGGGCTGATGGCGGACGTGGCCGCCCGCGGTTACTGCTTCCAGGTGGACCTCGCCCACCGGGCGGTGCGGGCGGGCCTGCGGGTGACGGAGGTCCCCATCACCTTCGTGGAGCGCACGGAGGGCGACAGCAAGATGAGTCGGGAGATCGTGGCGGAGGCCCTGTGGCGGGTCACGGCCTGGGGGATCGCCTCCCGTTTCCGCGCGCTGACCGGACGGGGGCACACTTGATCCATGACCTCCGCCACTCCGCAACCGCGTGACCCCCGTACCCGTCGTTCCGTTCCCCC
>NZ_VKHS01001009.1 GCF_014141525.1 Streptomyces calidiresistens | reverse complement strand
CCCCATGCCGCGCCCTCCCCCCACCGGTGGACTCGTACGATGGACGGCATGAGTGATTCCCGCGCCGCCGGCCGCCGTGTCCTGCTCGCCGCCCCCCGTGGCTACTGCGCGGGGGTGGACCGTGCCGTCGTCGCCGTGGAGCAGGCGCTGGAGCAGTACGGCGCCCCGATCTACGTCCGACACGAGATCGTGCACAACAAGTACGTCGTCCGCACCCTGGAGAAGAAGGGCGCGATCTTCGTCGAGGAGACCTCCGAGGTCCCCGAGGGCGAGATCGTCATCTTCTCCGCCCACGGCGTCGCCCCCGAGGTCCACCGCGAGGCCGAACGCGGCAAGCTCGCCACCGTCGACGCCACCTGCCCCCTGGTCACCAAGGTGCACAAGGAGGCCGTGCGCTTCGCCCGCGAGGACTACGACATCCTCCTGATCGGCCACGAGGGCCACGAGGAGGTCATCGGCACCACCGGTGAGGCCCCCGACCACATCACGCTCGTGGACGGCCCGAAGGACGTGGAGAACGTCCGGGTGCGCAACCCGGAGAAGGTCGTCTGGCTCTCCCAGACCACCCTGTCGGTGGACGAGACCATGGAGACCGTGGGCGCGCTGAAGGACCGCTTCCCGAACCTGCTCAACCCGCCCAGCGACGACATCTGCTACGCCACCCAGAACCGGCAGACCGCGATCAAGGAGATCGCCGACCGCTCGGACCTCGTGCTGGTCGTGGGGTCGAGGAACTCCTCCAACTCCGTCCGGATGGTCGAGGTCGCCCTCGGTGCCGGCGCCCGCGCGGCCCACCTGGTCGACAACGCCTCCGAGATCGACGAGGCGTGGCTCGAGGGCGTGGAGACCATCGGTCTGTCCTCCGGCGCCTCGGTGCCCGAGGTGCTGGTCGAGGGCGTCATGGAGTGGCTCGCCGAGCGCGGTTTCGACGACGTGGAGGTCGTCCAGCCGGTCACCGAGCACATCCGCTTCTCGCTGCCCAAGGAACTGCGCCGCGACCTGCGGGCCGAGGCGAGGGCCAAGCTGGAGGTCTGACCGGGGCCACGGCCCCCGGGGACGACGCGCGACGCCTCGCGGCGGGCCGCTCCCCGGGCCCCGAACCCCCTCGAAGCCCTCCCGGGCCCGTTCCCGTCCCCCACCGGCACCGCCGGCGCCGGGGCGCGGAGCGGGCCCGGCGGTCTTCCCCGTCGGGTCGGGTGCGGGGTCGGGCATCGGGTCCGGGGGTGGAGCGCGCCGGGGCCCCGTCAGCCCCGGGCCGCGGCCCGGCGCCGGCGCAGCACCCGGGCGGAGCCCCGGGCCAGGACGATCGCGCCCGCCAGGAACGTCCCGGTGAACAGCCAGGGCGCCTCGAGCGCCAGCGTGGCCAGGAGATCGTCGAACCCGCCGGCCGCGACGGCCCCCAGGCCGAAGGCGATCGGGGCGGCCACCGGGGCGCAGATCAGATCGGCGGGTCGCACCATGACGGCCACCGTCGCGCAGGCCAGCAGGAAGACGAGGCCGTGCAGGACCGGCGCCCCGCCGACCAGGCGGCTCAGCCAACCGCCGGCGAGCATCGCCGCGCCGGCGAGAACGCCGCACCCCAGGCCGGTCAGGACCGGGCGGGGGCGCCGGGCGGTGCGGACGGCACGGCCCAGTCGGGACAGGGCCTCGACCACCGGGGGTCGAGGGGTGCGGCCGGGGCGTGTCTC
>NZ_VKHS01001008.1 GCF_014141525.1 Streptomyces calidiresistens | reverse complement strand
GTCCGGGGACGCGGGGGCGTCGGAGCCGCCTCGGACGGGACCCCGAAAGGGGTGACCCGGCCGGGGCCCCGGGTACGGACCCGGGGACGGACCCGGGGACGGAGCGGGCCCCGCGGCGCCCGGGCGGGAACGGGGCGCGAACGGAGCGGGTGCGGACCGGGCAGCCGGACGCCGGAGGGACGGGAGCGGGAATGGCGGTGGAGATCACCTGGTGGGGACACGCCACGGCGAGCGTGCGGGACTCGGGCACGACCGTGCTCACCGACCCGTTGTTCCCCCGCTGGCTGTACCTGCTGCGCCGGCGCACCGGCGCGATCCCGCCCACCACCGCGCACCGCGCGGACGTCGCCGTCATCTCCCACCTGCACGGCGATCACCTGCACCTGGCCTCCCTGGCCCGGATGGCACCGGGCACCACCGTGGTCCTGCCCCGGGGAGCGGTCCGCGCGGTGCCGGCGCTGCGCCGGTTGGCGCGGCGCCGCGAACTGGTCCTGCGCGAGGTGGCCGCCGGGGAGAGCCTGCCGGTGGGCACGGTGCGGGTGCACGCGGTGCCGGCCGCGCACGACGGCCGGCGGCGACCGGGGGCCCGGCTGCGGGTCGAGCCGCTGGGGTTCGTGATCGAGGGCCGCACCCGCACCTACTACGCCGGGGACACCGGATGGTTCCCGGGCATGGCGGAGGCGGTGGGACGGGTGGACACGGCCCTGTTGCCGGTCGGCGGTTGGGGACCGTTCCTGGGGCCCGGCCACCTGGACGCCCGGGAGGCGGCCCGGGTCGCCGCGCTGCTGGCCCCCGCCGCCGCCGTGCCGGTGCACTTCGGCACCTTCTGGCCGCTGGGGCTGGAGGGGGTGCGCCCGCACGAGTTCTCCTCCCCGGGGGACGAGTTCGTGCGGCACACGGGGCGACTGGCCCCGACCGTCCGGGTACACCTGCTGGCGCCGGGACAGAGCGTGCGGCCGCTGGTCGAACCGGGTGGGGACGGATGAGCGGGGTGATCGGCGCGGCGGCGCCGGGGGGTGGAGGAGGGGACCCGGCGTGGACACGGGAACGATGACGGTCGCGTTGACGGGTGCGACGGTCGCCGCGGAGACGGCGGAGGGGATGACCCGGGGGGTGTTCGGGTACCCCTCGCTGTTCCTGCTGGTCTTCATCGGGGCGTTGGTGCCGGTGGTGCCGACGGGGGCGGTGGTCAGCTCGGCCGCGGTGGTCGCCCTGCACGAGGGCCAGCCGGTGTGGTCCTCGGTGCTGGTCCTGGTGGTCGCCGCCGCGGGTGCCTTCGCCGGTGACGGGCTGCTGTTCGTGCTGGGGCGACGGGGGCTGGAGTCGGGACGTCCCTCCCGGTGGTGGCACCGGTTGCGCGATCAGGTGTCGCCGGAGCTGCTGGATCGCTCGCGCCGGCAGTTGGAGCGCCGCGGGGCGACCGTGCTGGTGCTCTCCCGGCTGGTTCCGGCGGGGCGGCTGCCGGTGCTGCTGGCCTGCCTGATGGCCCGGATGCCCTTGCGCGACTACCTGCGCGGCTCGGTGCCCGCGGTGCTGGCGTGGGCCCTGACGTACCAGGTGATCGGTTTGGTGGGGGGAGCGATCTTCCCGAGCACCTGGCAGGCGGTGGCGGTGGCGGTGGGGTTGGCCCTGTTGGTCACGGTGCTCCCCCTGTCTCTTATACGCATCTGACGCCTCCGACGAAGCAG
>NZ_VKHS01001007.1 GCF_014141525.1 Streptomyces calidiresistens | reverse complement strand
CCCCGGGGACCGGGTGCCGGGCGGGCGGGGTGCCGGGCGGACCGGCGGGTGCCCCGGAGGAGGAGACGGGGCACCCGCCGGTTCTTCCGGCACGGGCCGGCTCATCCCGTGGCGGAGATCCGCTCGCGGTAGCTCCGGGCTGCGGTGGTGTCGCGGTGCGGTTCCAGCCTCCGCTCGAAGTCCCGCAGGTACTCGTGGGCGCGCACCGAACGCATCTCCACCGCCTGCTGGGCCGCCTCGGCGGCCAGCACACAGGCCTGCTCCACCTCCCCGAGACCCAGGCGGGCGGTGGCCAGCACCACCCGGGTGAAGAGTCGGCTGCGGGCGTAGGCGGGGGCCCGCAGTTGCAGGGCCCGGTCGGCGTACCGCGCCGCCGAGCGGTACTGCTGGAGGTCCCGGTGGCAGTGGGCGAACTCGTCCGCGAGCTGTGCCTCGTCGAAGAAGCGGATCCACGGCGGCACCTCCTCGCCGTGACGCTCCCCGGGACGCTCGCCCGGCCGGGCGGCCTCCATCGCCCGCTCGGCCCGGGCGAGGGCCGCGGTGCAGGACCGGGTGTCGGTCAACAGGGCGTGCCCCCGGGCCTCGGCGGCGTGCAGGAGGGCGTGCACCTGCTGCGGGGCGGTGCCGGAGAGCCCCTGCTGGGCCACCCGGGCGAGTTGCACCGCCTCCCGGCCGTGCCCCAGATGGGCCGCCTGGCGGCTCATCGCGGCGAGCACGAAGGCACCGTGCACCCGGTCACCCGCCGCCTGCGAGAGGCGCAGCGCCTGGACGAAGTACCGCTGGGCCAGACCGTGCGCCCCGATGTCGTAGGCCGTCCATCCCGCCAGTCTGGTGAGGTCGGCGGCGGCACCGAAGAGCCGTCGTCCCATCTGCTCCCCGTAGGTGCCGCGGAGCAGCGGCTCCAGCTCGTGCTCCAGGTAGCGGATCAGCGCCTGCCGCGCGTGGCCGCCCCCGTAGGCGTGGTCCAGGGTGCGGAACAGCTCGGCCACCGAGCGCAGGGCCGCGAGGTCGCCCGCGGTGACCCGCCGGCCCGGGCCCCGCTCGACCGGGTCGCGCCCGGCCGCCACGGCCCCGCCCCGGGCACCGATCGCCAGGGGCGCCGGCATGCCGGGGGCGGCGGGGCCGGGGATGCCGGCCGTCCCGCCGGGGGCCGCGTGGGGGCGCCCGCCGGCGCCCCTCCCCTGCTCGGGCACCCGGGCGGCTCGATCGGCACGGTCCCCGAGGGCACCGGCCGGACCGCCGGGTGCGGGAACCCCGCGGGAGACCCGTTCGTCGGGTCGGCCGATCAACCAGTCGCGGCTGGGCACCACCAACCCCGCCGGGGTGAAGGCGATGCGTCTGAGCTCCGCGTACCCGCCGGTGTCCTTGCGCCACAGGCCGGAGACGATCTCCACCGCCTCGTGCGGCCCCGCGGCGAACTCCAGGCCGGCGTAGACCGGCGCACAGGCCTCCAGGCCCAGGTCACGGGCGGATAGCCGACGGCCCAGCCGGCGGGTGAACACCTCGGCGATCAGTGCCGGGGTGGTCCCCCGGGGCCGCTGGCCGCGCAACCAGCGGGTGACGGAGGTCTTGTCGTAGCGGAGGTCCAGCCCGTGCTCCAGGCCCAACTGATCGACCCGTCTTGCCAGCCCGGCATGGGAGAAGCCCGCTTCCGCGATGAGCGCGGCGAGCTGGCGGTTGGGGGGGCGG
>NZ_VKHS01001006.1 GCF_014141525.1 Streptomyces calidiresistens | reverse complement strand
GACCCCACCACCGAAGCCGACGCGATAGCCGTGGTGGGCGGCGCCACCCCCGCCATGCCCGCCTCCACCCCGCTGCGCCTGCGTGTTCCCGCCATCGACGTGGACACCTCCCTCACCGGGTACGGGCTCGCCCCCGACGGCAGCCTCCAGGTGCCCCCGGAATCCGCCCCCGACCACGCCGGCTGGTACCACGGCGGGGTCACCCCCGGCACGGACGGCACCGCCCTGGTCGCCGGTCACGTGGACAGTGCCACCGGCCCCGCCGTCTTCTACTCCCTGGGCGCCCTCTCCCGGGGCGACACCATCGAGGTCGACCGCGCGGATGGCAGCACCGCCGTCTTCACCGTCGACGGCGTCGAGGTCTTCCACCGCGAGGAGTTCCCCGACGAGCTGGTCTACGGCTACGCCGGTCGCCCCGAACTGCGCCTGATCACCTGCGGCGGACAGTTCAGCCGAGCCGGCGGCTGGAACGCCAACGTCGTCGTCTTCGCCTACCTCACCGACACCCGCTGAGCGCTCCGCCCGTACCCCGGATGGTCGGGGCGGGACGTCGTCCCCGGTGCCACCATGGGGCCGTACCGTCCCCACGGGGTCGCGGCACCGATCACGGGCCCACCCCGTCGACCCCTTCCACGAGGTGAGCCACCCATGACCCGCAAGATCGCCGTGCTCGGCGCAGGAAAGATCGGTGAGGCCCTGCTGGGGGGCATCCTCCGGGGCGGGCGACCGGCCTCCGACCTGCTGGCCACCGCGCGGCGACCCGAGCGGGCCGAGGCCCTGCGCGCCCGGTACGGCATCGCGGTGGTGGACAACGCCGAGGCCGCGAAGACCGCCGACACCCTCATCCTGGCGGTCAAGCCGCAGGACATGGCGGCCCTGTTGACCGAACTCGCCCCGCACACCCCCGCCGACCGACTGGTGATCAGCGCGGCGGCCGGCATCACCACCGCCTTCGTGGAGGAGCGCCTGGCACCGGGAACCCCGGTGGTGCGGGTCATGCCGAACACCCCCGCGCTGGTGGACGAGGGCATGTCGGTCATCTCCGCCGGGGCCCACGCGGGGGAGGAGCATCTGCGCCACGCCGAGGAGATCTTCACCAGCGTGGGCAAGGCGCTCCGCCTGCCGGAGTCCCAGCAGGACGCGGCGACGGCACTCTCCGGCTCGGGCCCGGCGTACTTCTACTTCCTGGTCGAGGCCATGGTGGACGCGGGCATCCTGCTCGGTCTGCCCCGGGACAAGGCCCACGACCTGATCGTCCAGGCCGCCTACGGGGCCTCGCTCATGCTGCGCGACAGCGGCGAGCACCCGGTGACCCTGCGGGAGGCGGTCACCTCGCCGGGCGGGACGACGATCAGCGCGATCCGCGAGCTGGAGAAGCACGGGGTCCGGGCGGCGTTCCTCGCCGCGCTGGAGGCGGCCCGGGACCGCAGTCGCGAACTCGCCTCCGGCGGCAACGGGGGCAACGGCGGGGCACGGTAGGGGGAGTGGCGCCGTGACGGGAGGCGGTTCCGGTGCCCGGCCCGGGGTCCCGCCGCCTCCCGCGCGCGCTTCCACCCCTCCGGGCTTGACACGTCCGTGGTGGATCCGTAAGTTGTATCGAGCTGCCACTGACGCGGAGGCCGAGCCCCGCATGTCGGTGGCGCGCGTGTCCCCCGGGTTGGTTTACCGGGTGGGACCGTCACCTTCGCGG
>NZ_VKHS01001005.1 GCF_014141525.1 Streptomyces calidiresistens | reverse complement strand
CGAGGGTGGTGCCGTCGCGGCGGGTGCGGGGGTGGGTGATCAGGGCGTGGCGGAAATCTTGGCCGGTGGCGACGTCGCCGCAGTTGGGGCAGCGGAACGCCCACGTGAGAGGGTCGTTGCCGAAGGCGGCGCGGGCTTCGGCGAGGAGTTCGGCCTGGGTGAGAGTGCGGGCGGTCATCGGGGGGCCTTTCCGCAGCGGGGGCAGACGTCTTCGAGGCGGCCGGGGCGGCGGCGGGTCTTCCATCCGAGGGCGCGGCCGTCGGCCCGGACCTGGCGGGCGGTGACGGAGCGGAAGCCTGCGGGGATGGCTGCGGAGTCGGGGCAGGGCCGGTTGTTGCCGGGGCCGTCGCACGACACCTCCGTGCCGATGGGGCGCGCGGTCATCGGCTGGCTCCGGCGTCGAGCTGGGTGGTGACGGCGGTCAGTGCCTCGGGGGTGGGGCGCCAGAGGCCGAGTTGTCCGAGGGCGGGGACGGGGGTGGTGAGCGGGACCACGTCGGTGAGTTCCCAGTGGTGTCGGTTGGGGAAGCCCCAGGGGGCGCAGCAGCCGCTGGCCTCCGGGTGGGAGCCGGTGAGGGTGGCGGTGGCGGTGATGGCGCCGCGGGTGTCGGGCCAGTTGGCGATGACGTCCTGGCCGATGTGGAAGCGGCCCATCGGGTCGGGCTTGCCTTTCCCGGCGTGGATGAGGATGCGGGTGCCGTGCAGGGAGGCCGGGGCGGGGCGGGACCGGTTCTCGACGCGCTTGTCCCCGTGGGTGATGGCGGCTGCCCAGGGTTGGCGGATGGTGAGTGCTCGGGTGTCGGTCACTGACCGGCCTCCGTCCGGAGCACGGCCCGGATACGAGCAACGGCCTCGCGCATCCCGTCGGCGTTCGCGCCGTGCCGGTCGCGCGGCTCGGCCTCGATCCGGGTGCACTCGTTGAGGACGGCGATGACCTGCTGCTCGGTAGCGGCCAGCTCGGTGTCGACCTCGCGCAGTCGTTCCACTTCGTCGTACAGGTCGGCGAGGTCGCCCATGGTGGGGTCGGACTGGGCGATGAGACCGCAGGCGGCGCACATGACGAGGCGTTCTCCGGCTGCGGTCCAGCGGTGGCAGCCGCCTTGGACGGGGGCGTAGGGGCAGATGGCGGTGCGGTGGATGCGGGCGCGGATCTGGGCGAGGCGGTGGTCGCTCAGGGGGTCGGTCATCTCGGGTGTCCTTCTTGGTGGGTGGGTACGGTCGGGGGTGCCGGGCCCCCGCTCACTTCGCCTGAGCGGGGGCCCGGTGCGGGGTCAGGTCAGGCGCCGGACGGAGGAGGGGTCGGAGGCGTCCAGTTGGGCCAGGCGGGCGAGGAGCTGCTCGCGCTCGCTGGGCTCGGGGAGCCAGGCCGAGACCACGGCGGGGATGCCGGAGACGGCGAAGCGCACCTCGTGCTCCTCCTTGCCGCCGGAGCGCAGCCCGGTTCGGGTGATGTCGCCAGGCCGGGCGCCCAGGGCGGTGGCGATGGCGTCGAGTTCGGCGCGGGTGGCTCGGTAGATGTGGAGTTCGAGTTCCGCCGATTCGCTGGGCTGGAAACCGAGGGTCCAGGTGGTCTGGTTGGGTTCCAGGTCGGTGAGGACGGGGGCCAGGCGCTCGATGGCGGTCCCGAGTGCGGCGTGCAGTTCGGTGATGGTGTGTCGGGCCATGTCGGTGTTCCTTCCGGGTGGGTGGGCC
>NZ_VKHS01001004.1 GCF_014141525.1 Streptomyces calidiresistens | reverse complement strand
TTCGTCGGCAGCGTCAGTTGTGTATAAGAGACAGGGGGTGGGGGATCGGTGGTGTCGGGCCGGGCGGCGCGGTGCCGGGCGGTTTGTCGTCGGTGTGCTCCACGCGGTCCGCTCCCCTCCGTCGACTCCGTTGCCGTCGAGTGCCGTCGACAGGTGGGTGAGCCTACGGTTCCTCGTCCCACCACCGGTCGTCGGGTCCCCGACGGTTGGCCACGATGGTCGCGATCGGCGGCAGCACGGCGGCCACCACGCACATGCCGATCGCCACCGGTACCGACCAGTGCCGCACCACGGCCCAGGCCCCGACGAACAGGGTCAGGCAGATCGCCATGAGCGCGAAGTACCGGCGTCGTCGTCCCGCGTACGAGATGCCCTCCACCTCCCGGTTCCCGTGCGTGCGACCGGCCCGTCTCCGGTCATTCCATCCCATGATCACACCCGGCTTCGGACCGGGCACCTCGCACGCGACCCCTCGGCCGGGTACGGACCGGGGAGGGTTTTCGGCCTCCGCCGGGTGACTCCCGGGGCCGGGGGGATCGGACCACCGGGCGGTGATCGTTTCGATCCGAAGCCGGCGAACGGAAACGATCAACGGATGTGATGCATCGATCGGCTCCGGACCGACCGATGCGCCCCGGTGATCACCGGGCGCGGTGTCCGGAGGGCGTTTCACGGCACCGGAGGCCCGGAACCACCGGCGGAACCGGCCCTCCGGCGCCGAAACCCCACCCCGCGCCGGGGCGGCCCCCTCGAACGGGACCGGAAGCACCCGTCTCGCCCCCATCCGCCCGGGGGAGCCATGCGGTGATGAAACGGTCATGCCGCAGCAGGCTGCGAGGGGGTCGGGTGGCAGTGGGAAAGTCCTCGGAAATCCTGGAGACCCTTCGGGAGGTGCGGAGCCTCCTGCGGGATCCCGATCACGGTCTCGCCGCGTCCCGGGGCGCGTTGACGGCGACCCACCGGACGGTGACGGAGGACGTGTCCCCGGGCCTCGCCGGCCTTCAACAGGACCACCGGGAACTGCGCACCCGACAGAACCGGATCAGGGACGGCCTGGCGGAGCTCCGCACGGCGGTGGAGGCGCTGCGCCGCGAACTCGCCGAGACCCGGGCCGCCGTGGCCGGGACGGCACACCACCGGGCCGGGGAACCGGGCGCGGACCCGGGGACCGGCATCGACACCACCCACCACGGGGAGCCGTGGGGGACGACGGGGAGGAACGGCATGGGGCGGGAACCCGACAAGGCCGGTGACCGGCGAGGCGACGAGCGACGGGACGACCCGTCCGGGGCGGTGCCCGACGAGTCCGCCGGGGCGGTGCCCGAGGAGACCGCAGGAGCGGAGGACGCCGGGGCGGAGGACGACGCGTCGGCCGAGGCATCCGCGAGCGACGGGCACGCCACGTCGGTCGCGGGGGAGGGGGAGCCGGAGACGCCTCCCGCCGTCCCGACGGGGCACGGCGGGGCGGAGGAGGCGGAGGAGGCGGACCGCCATCCGGCGGGCCCCGGCTCCTGCGGGGACGTGCCCGAGGAGCCGGAGGGTGAACCGCCCACCGATCCGGTGGCCCCCGAGGAAGCCGGGGGCGGCGCAGCCGGCGCCGGAGGGGAGCCGCCCTCCGACACCCCGGGGCCCACCGGCGGAGCCGCCGGGGGAGAGGAGCCCGGCGACGCCGACGAACCGCCCTCCGGGGGGATTGCGGAGGGGG
>NZ_VKHS01001003.1 GCF_014141525.1 Streptomyces calidiresistens | reverse complement strand
ATGCAGAATCCACGGCCGGGGGCGGGGAGGGGGCCGGTGCCGGGCCCGCGACCGGCGCGAACCCCGTCATCGGGTCCTCCGAGTTCAGCAACTCCACGGCGTGCCGACCCAGTTGGGCGATCAGCGCGCCGGGCAGCCACGGCTCGCGGGAGGCCTCGGCGACCGGCGCGAGGCGCTCGGCCAGCGCCTCGGTGGCCGGTCGGGCGGCGGGGTCCTTGGCGAGGCAGTCGGCCACCAGCGCCCGCAACCCATCGGGCAGTTCGTCGAGGTCCGGCTCCTCCTCCGCGACCCGGAACAGCAGTACGTGCAACCCGCTGTCGGTGCTGCCGAAGGGGGTGCGGCCGGTGGCCGCGTAGGCGAGCACCGAGCCGAGGCAGAAGACGTCCGAGGCCGGCGTGAGGGTCTCGCCGCGCACCTGCTCGGGGGACATGAAGCCGGGCGAGCCGACGGTGGAGCCGGTGCGGGTCACCCCGGGTGCGGTGCTCTCCAGGACGCGGGCGATGCCGAAGTCGATGACCCGGGGGCCGTCGATGGTCAGCAGGATGTTGGAGGGCTTGAGGTCGCGGTGGATCAGTCCGGCGCCGTGGATGGCCCCCAGGGCCCGGGTCAGGCCGTGCGCGAGGATCAGCACGGACCGCTCGGGCAGCGGCCCGTGCCGGCCGGTCACGACGTCGTGCAGGGAGGGACCGGCGATGTAACCGGTGGCCACCCACGGGACGTCCGCCTCCGGGTCGGCGTCCAGCACCGGCGCGGTCCAGGTGTCGCCCACCCGGCGGGCCGCGGTGATCTCCTGCGCGAACCGGCGGCGGAAGTCGGGCTCGCCGGCGAGGATCGAGCGGATGGTCTTGACGGCCACCGTCCGGCCGCGCGGGGAGCGGGCCAGGTAGACGTTGCCCATGCCGCCCTCGCCGAGACGGGCGATCAGGCGGTAGTCACCGATGGCTCGGGGATCGTCGGGCGTCAGTGGCTCCATGCGCGGCGATCTCCCCCGGGCGGTGCGGTGCCGGGCGTCCCCGGCGGCTTCGGTTGTGGTCCGGTGTCCGGTGAGTGGGACGATTCGGCCGGCCGCGCGGTTGCGGTCGGCCGGTGCCCCCGGCCACGCCGGGCCTTTTCCCGGCGTACACAGGAGAATAGGCCCCCGGCCCCGGGGCCGGTACGGCCGCCCGGATACCGGTTTCCGGCCGGCCGGTTCCCGTCGGCGCGGGGGTGCCCGGGCACCCCCGCCGGCGCGGGGTCGCTCAGCCGGGGGCCGGGGGATCACCCGGCTCCCCGGTCGTCGCGCCGGCGCTCTCCAGGGCCCGGCCGAGGTGTTCCAGGACCTCCACCACCTCGGCGAAGCGGTCGGGGCCGCCCAACGCGGCGCACAGGCGTTCGGCCAGTGCCGCGTGGCCGGGGTCGAGGCGCCGCACCGCCTCCCGCCCCGCCGGGGTGGCGGTCAGCAGTTTGGCGCGGCGGTGGGCGGGGTTCGGTTCCCAGCCGGCCAGGCCGTCGGCGACCAGGGCGTCGGCCAGGCGCTGCACGCCCTGCCGGCTGACCCCCGTCCCCCGGGCGATGCCGGCCACCGGCAGCGGCGTGCGGAGCACGGCTCCGAGCACCTGCCGTCGGGCGGCGGTCAGGCCGACCGGCCGGGCCAACTCCTCGGAGACGGCGAGGAACCGGCCGTGGAGCCGGAGGACGCCGAGGGCGCAGGAGTCGAGCAGGGCGGGGG
>NZ_VKHS01001002.1 GCF_014141525.1 Streptomyces calidiresistens | reverse complement strand
GGTTCGACGTGTGCCGGGACGAGGGGTGCGGGGTGCGGGAAGGTGTCGTCCCGGAGCACGGCGAACAAGCGCACGGGGGTCGCCGGGGAGCGCCGGGGGTGGTGTCCCCGCGGGCCGCTCGGGCGATAGGCGGGCGGGGCGCCGACGGCGACGCCGGTCACGGTGGGGGTGCCGTGGGCGGCCTCGGCCGCTCCGCCGGGCCCGGCGGCCCCGGGGTGGGGAGCGGGAGGCCCGACTCCGTTCCGTGAAACACCGGTACGCGGCCCACCCGAACCTGCCGGGGACCGGCGGCAGGCGTATCCGCCCGCGCCTGTCACGGCTGCCGACGCGGGTCCGGAGCCACGCCGGCGTCGCGCGATCCCCCCGCGGTGCCGAGGGCGCCGGCGGCGTGCTGCCGGGGCCCGGGCACCCCGGCGGGCCGGGTCCGGGTTTCAGCCGCCCTTCACGGTGTCCTGCAACCAGTCGAAGACGACCTCGCAGTGCAGTTGGGGGGCCATGGGGGAGCAGTGCAGTTGCGCGCCCTGAGCCGCCGTCAGTCGCACATAGTCCTTGGGAGAGGTGAGGGCGTCGTACATGTGGCGCGGTTGGCCGGGGTAGAACTGCTCCCCCTCGTAGTCCAGGACCAGGGTGGGTGCCTCGATGCGGGGGACGACATCGGTGATCGACAGGGCTTCGAGGCGCGTGGCGGGGGTGTGGAAGTCGGTGAACAGCTCGCCCCGGCGGGCTTCGAGCATCGCGGGGATGGAGAACGGCTCGAAGCGCTTCTTCAGCACCTCGGCCGCCTGCGGGGGCAGCTCCGGGACGACCTCGGTGTTCCAGATGTCGTTCGTCCGCTGCTTGTCCGGCGTGAGGATCTCGCGGATCCCGGGCGGGAAGCCCAGCCACGGGTCCACACAGCCCGGCATCGCCACCAGTGCGGCGATCCGGCTTTCGAACGCCGCGGCCCGGGGGGCGAGGTTGCCCCCCATGCTGAGACCGGTCAGGGCGATCCGGTTCGGGTCCACGTCGGAGCGGGCCGTCAGCCAGTCGACGAGCGGGGTGACGACCTTCTCCCAGGTCGGCGTGAAGACGACCCGGTCGACGAACAGCAGTTGGCCCTGACCCGGCCCGTCGTAAACGAGAGCGTTCCAGCCGCGTTCGAGGGCGGCGGGGACGCCGTAGGTCCACATGTCGACGTTCTGGCCGTCGCTGCCGTTGGTCAGGATCACGGTGGGGCGCCGGGCGCCGGAGGTGTCGGGGCGGAAGTACCAGACCGGCAGCGGTGTCGTTCCGTACGGCACCCGGGCCTTGACCGCAGGCGGCTCGCACAGATCGCAGAAGGCGTCCCATGCCTCACGGCCGGCCCGGTACAACTGCTCCTCGCTGCCGGGGTCGTCGGAGCCGAGGACGAAGAAAAGCGCCTGTGCGTGGTACTGCGCGGCGCGCAGCGACCGGAACCGCTTGGTTCGGTCGTCGGCCGGGGCACCGGGCGGCGGGTCCAGGAGCCGGTCGCCCAGCTCGCGGAACGTCTCCACGTACGTCCGGGAGGACGGTCCGGCACCGTTGATGGTGTTGACGGCGGTCAGGACCTCGCCCACCTCGGCGGCGCCCGCGCCCGAGGCGCCGAGCGCCAGGAGCGCGCCGAAGTTGTACGCCGGGTCCTCGAACAGCGTCATCGCGCCCGGGGTGATGCCTCCCGCGGGGGTGGGTGGCGGGGCGGGGCCGGCGG
>NZ_VKHS01001001.1 GCF_014141525.1 Streptomyces calidiresistens | reverse complement strand
GGTGACGGACGGGAGGGTGACGGGAGGGGCCGGGGGCTCAGCGCCCGCTGCTCTTGACCTTCTCGGCCATGTCCGCGTCCATCTCCTGCATGGACTCCTTGATGGCCTGGAACTGGTTGGCGTAGTCGATGATGCTCTGCGTCGCGTTCTTCAGCGACGTGGTGAAGGTCTGGTACTGCGCCTGGAGGGCGGGGCTGGCCTCGACGAAGACCAGGCCGGTCTCCAGCAGCGCGTCCACCTCCTGCTGGGCCTCGTTCATCCGGGGCACCAGGGTCTCCTCGACGCTGGTGTTGAGGACGTTGCAGACCCGGTCGATCTCGTCGTAGTTCAGCTTGATGTTGGCCACGGGGCCGTCCTTTCGCTGCGTGCCGGGGGAACCGGTCGCCGGGATCCGGCGGCCGGGGGTCGGATCACTTTTCCTCCCACTTGGCGTTGGGGCCGGAGCGGGTGTACTCGGTGGTCTTGCCGTCCTCGGTGACGGTCATCGTTCCGGAGCCGTCGTCGTCGAGGACGACCTTCGTGGTGGAGACGGTCCTGCCGTCCTCGTCGGTGGTGGTGACGGTGTGGTCCTGGAAGGCCGCGAAGCGTTCCCGCCCGGTGGAGTCCTCGCCGAGCGAGACGGTCCGGGGCTCGCCGTCGTAAACGGTCGCGGAGGTGGTGGTCGTCCCGTCGGCGTAGGTGGTCGTGGTGGTCTGGTCGCGGAAGGTGTAGCCGCGGCCGTTGTCGTCCTCCACCGTGTGCACCGGGCCGTCGTAGACGGTCTCCGAGACGAACTTCTGACCGTCGGTGGTGGTGACCGTCGAGGTCTCCTTGACGATCTCGTGGTTGTCGTCCAACTCCAGCTCGACGACGGTGGTGCCCGACGCGTCGGTGTACTCCCACCGGGTGGGCGGGGTGTCCGACGGCTTGGGCGGGGCCTCCCCGGGGTTCTCCGGGGGCCGCTCGCCGTCACCCGCCCTGGCGTCGGCGACATCCTCCTTCCACTGCTCGCAGAAGCCGGGCGGGTCATCCACCGAACAGGCCTCGTGGAGCGAGAACTCCGGGTCCGAGATGTCCTGTGCGGAGACGCCGATGGACTCCAGGTACCTCTCCCAGGCGGCGCGGTCGCTCTCCCACTGCTGGTACGCCTCGGTATCCGCCCGCCAGTTGTCGAGGTTCCCCGCGGCCTTGGAGGCCCCGGCGCTCTGCGCGAGTTGGGAGTCGACGTTGAAGAAGCCGTCCGCGACGCCGCCGAAGAGGTTGCCCAGCTCCTCCAGGCCGTCCTTGGCCTCCTTCACCCGGGCTCGCGACACCGTGTAGAAGAGGTTGAAGGCCTCCGAGAGCCCGCTGTGGCCCAGCACCGCCCTCCGCTCCCCGGCGTTGGCCTCCCCCAGGTCGCGGTAGTCCCCGCTGGCGCCCCCGCTGCCCGCCTCCTCGGCCAGTTCGAGCATGTTCTCGCGCACCTGGTGCAGCACCGAGTAGTCGATCGAGAAATCGGCGGAAAGGTCGTCGGCCATGGTGCGCCTTCCCCGGTTCCTCCCGGCGGGGGCGGGCCGAACCGTGTGTGAGCCGGACGTGCGGTGGGCGGGCGGCGGGCCCGCCGGCTCCGCCCGCGGTCGCGCCCACCCCTACCACGCACCACCACGGCCCCGGGTTCAGATCCGAACGACATGAACCATCGGGCGTCCCCAAACGTGGACATGACGGAGGGACCGCCGTCGCCCCTTCCC
>NZ_VKHS01001000.1 GCF_014141525.1 Streptomyces calidiresistens | reverse complement strand
GGTGCGGGCTTCCGGGCCGCCGCTGCCGCTTCACCCGTCCTCGCCGTCCAGGGTGCGGAGGTGCTCCGTGATGCGGGCGCTCAGGGCGGCCCATCGCTCGCCCAACTCCGCGAGAGGGGAAGGCGCGTCGGTGGGGTCCTCCTCCCCGTCGGGGGCCGGGGTGGGCACCGGGAGCACCTCGTTCACCTGGCCGCCCCCGACGCCGCGCCGGGGGCGAGAGCGGCCGTCAGGGCCCTGGCCGTCTCCACGTCGCACCACCCGAGATCGACGAGGGGCGGTGCGACCGAGGCCAACGCATGGGCGGGGCCCGCGTCCACGCACAGGGACGGCAGCGTGAGGCCGTGCGCCCTCAGCGCGTCCTCCAACCCGTCGCACACCGCCTCGGCCTCCTCGATCTCGTCGCCCACGGGCCCGTGGTCCCCGTCCCCGTGGTTCCCGTCCCTCGTCATGCCGGCCACTCCACGTCGCACCGATCCGTCCCCCGCGGGGACGGATGTTCACTTTCCGTGCCTCCACCATTACGGAATCGGCGTACTCTCGGACAGGGGTGAGCCCATTCCAACGGGACCGGAATCCGAGGGAGATGCACACATGGGCGAGGGAACCGGCCGGAGTCACGGCCCCGCGAACGGCGCCGCCTACTTCGGTGAGGAGACGAAAACCCTCCGAGGAGTGCTGGGACTTTCCCAGAGCGCCTTCGCGGAGAAGTTGCACTATCAACAGGCTCAGGTCAGCAAGGTCGAGAACGGGAGCGTCCTCGCCTCGGAAGCTTTCGCGGCAGCCATGGATCGCGTGGCCGGCACCCCCGGGGTCTACACCCGCCTCCGGGCCAAGCTCAGCAAGCAGGGCCACCCCGAGTGGTTCATCCCCTACGTCGAACTCGAACGAACAGCGGCGACGGTCGAGGACTACTCGAACGCTTTCGTGATGGGAGTCCTGCAAACCACGGAGTACGCCGAAGCCGTCTACCGGGCAGCGCACCCGCGTGAGTCCGACGAACAGATCAAGCACAGGGTCGAGCTTCGGCTCCGCCGTCGTGAAGTCCTGGAACGTGAGACTCCGCCTCTTCTCTGGGTCATCCTTCACGAGGCCGTTCTGCGAACGGTGGTGGGAAGTCCGGCCGTCATGGTCGGACAGCTCGAATACCTGCTCGGCATGGCCTCCGGGCCTCATGTCACTCTGCAAGTGCTGAAGTTCGCAACGGGTGCCCCCGCCTCGGGTCTGCCGTTTACCCTGCTTACGCAAGCCGACGGGACGAGGGTCCTGTACTCGGAAACCACCGGCCAGGGGCACGTCAACGACTCCGCAGCGGCCATAGGGGCATGGACGGCCACCTACGAACGGCTCCGCGCTTCAGCCGAGTCCGAGGCCCGGTCACTGAGCCTCATCCACGCGATCATGGAGGAGTACTCGAATGAGCAGCACGCCGACCCCGCATGACGGTCTGTGGGTCAAAAGCACATACAGCGACGGTCAGGGCGGACAGTGCGTCGAGTGGGCGCCCGGGCGGGTGCGGGCCGGGGGCCTCGTCCCCGTCCGGGACAGCAAGAATCCCCGGGGGCCCCACCTGCACCTCACGCCCACCGGCTGGACCGACTTCGTCACCGCCCTGCGCGACGGCGACCTCGCTCCCGGCTGACCCGGCTCCCCCGTCGCCACGGGGACCCCTCACGCGCCCCTTGGGGGCTGTCTCTTATACACACCTGACGCTGCCGAAGC
>NZ_VKHS01000100.1 GCF_014141525.1 Streptomyces calidiresistens | reverse complement strand
GCCCCCTCCCCGGCGACTTCGCCCCGGCGGCCCCGGAGCGGTAGCGTGGCCGACCATGCGCCTCGTGATCGCCCGCTGCTCCGTCGACTACGCCGGCCGGCTGACCGCCCATCTACCCCTCGCACCCCGGCTGATCCTGGTCAAGGCGGACGGATCCGTCTCGATCCACGCCGACGACCGCGCCTACAAGCCGCTCAACTGGATGTCGCCGCCGTGCACCCTGAGCATCGACGAGGGCACCGGGGAGAACGGTGACGAACAGGTGTGGACGGTGATCAACAAGAGCGGCGAGAAACTACTGATCACCATGGCCGAGGTGCTGCACGACTCCTCCCACGAACTGGGCGTGGACCCCGGGCTGATCAAGGACGGCGTCGAGGCCCACCTGCAGGAACTCCTGGCCGACCGGATGGAGACCCTGGGCGAGGGCTGGACCCTGGTGCGCCGCGAGTACCCCACCGCCATCGGACCGGTGGACATCCTGGGGCGGGACGCCGAGGGCGCGACGGTCGCCGTGGAGATCAAGCGACGGGGCGAGATCGACGGCGTGGAACAACTCACCCGCTACCTGGAACTGCTCAACCGCGACCCCCTGCTGGCCCCGGTCCGGGGCGTCTTCGCCGCGCAGGAGATCAAGCCCCAGGCCCGGGTGCTCGCCTCCGACCGGGGCATCCGCTGCGTGGTCCTCGACTACGACGCGCTGCGCGGCATCGAGGACGACAAGCTCCGCCTCTTCTGATCCCGCAGGCGGTCGGGGACCGGCGGATTCGCCCGCCCGCCCGGATCGGCGCCCCGGCCCGTGCGGGGCCGGGGCGCCGGGTGCCCCGGGCGGGTGTCGGATCCCGGGGTACCTCTGCGCCGCCCCCGGCCGGTCACCGCACCGGCCCGGGGCGGACCTCCGGATCAGGACCAGCCGACGCCGTACCGGCCGCCGCCGTGCTCGGCGAGGAAGGTGTCGATCGCGTCCACCGGCAGGGGGGTCGGCAGGGGATGCCGCCCCTCGATGCCCTCGAAGGCGGGCTGGAAGCGCATGGTGCTGCCCGGGTCCACCGGATACGCCTCCTCGTCCACGCCGATGACCTCGGCCTTCCGCCGGGCGTACCGCTCGATGGTCTCCCGCCACTCCTCCGGCGGCACCAGGCCGGGGGACTTCAGCCCCTGGGAGAAGACGTTGAGACGGATCTCGTCGTACGGGTCCGGCTCCGAACCGTCCCCCGTGCCGCGGTCACCGCCCTCCAGACCCTCCAGGTAGTCGATGAGCGCCTCCTGCGCCGGGCGCATGTTGAAGCGCAGCCAGAAGGGCACCGCCCCCACCTTCAGCACCCACAGCGGGTCCCACTGCACGTAGGACTCCACCAGCAACCGGTTCCCCTCCATGCCCCGCTCCCGGTACCAGGAGCGGTAGAAGTCGGCGACGAAGGCGCTGGGCACCTGCGGGTCCTCGAAGGTCAGCCGGCGCACGGGGTGACCGGAGCGTTCGGCGACCCGCCGGACCCCCTCGGCCATCGAGGGGTGGAAGCCCCACTCGGCCTCCGGGCGCCGGGCGTCCGTCTCCGGCGGTTCCCACCCGTCCCGGTCCGACTTCGCGGTGTGCAGGAACTCGGTGATCCGCTCCCCGGTGTCGTGGTACTCCTCCTCCGGTATGCCCCCGAGGCAACCGAACTGGAAGTAGGCGCGGTCCCCGATCTCCCGGGTGCGCCAGTCCCGGGTGCACTCCACCTGGATGATCGGGGCCCCCGGCGCGAGGCGTTCCTCGATGAACCGCTCGTAGGCCTCGCCGAGTTCCAGCCGCTTGAGCCGCAGGTAGGCCATCTTCTCCAGCATGGCGCGATCCTGGCCGGGATCGTGCATGTGGTAGACCGCGATCCCCGGGTTGTTCGCCGCCACCCGGCGGGCGAGGGGGGCGATGGCGTCCAGCGCGGCGCGCGGGTCGTCCGGGTGGGTGGCGGTGTCCCGTACCGAGACCAGTTGGGTCTGCGGCAGGAACGGCGCGCCCAGCGCGGCGGCCAGGTGCACCACGGCCCCGCTGGTCGAACCGATCACCAGCGCCGGATAGGGCCCGGGCCCGTACTGCTGGACCACCCACTCGTCGAGGTCCTCGATCCGGACGTCCCGCACCCGGTCCAGGGGTATCGCCTGCTGGTAGCCCATGCCGGCGAAGATGCGGCGGCGCACGGGACGCGGAAGGCGGGCCAGGCCGTTGGCCAGGCGTGGTGAGCCGGGCCCCATGGACATGCCGCGGTGGCTCTCCCCGTGCAGGAAACTTCCCAGGGCCCGGACGGTGTTGGCGGAGGAGTCGAAATCGGTCTGGAAACGGGCTCCCTTGGCCCGGGACATGAGTTTCACCGGTCGGTCCTTTCCTCGGGTGCCCGTGCGGACACGCTCTCGGAACGCCGTGTCAGCAGTTCCCGGGTGATCCGTGCCATCTCCACGGGCGATGAGTGGTTCAGGGTGTGAGGTGCGCCGGGCACCTCGGTCAGCCGGCCGTCCGGCAGCAGGTCCGCGACCTCCCGAACCCAGGGGTGCGGCGTGATCGGGTCACGCGATCCGCGCACCACCACCGTCGGGGTGGTGAGCAGGCCCAGCTTCCGCTCCACCGGGTCGTGCAGGAGGTGCCTGAAGGTGCGCAGGTTGCGCCGCGGGCCGGAGCGCAGGAACCCGTAGAGCACCACGGGCAGGTGCGAGGGGGGTTCCCGCACCGCGTTGAGGACCACCCGTGGCAGGTGGTGCCGCACGGTGCGGGCGCCCGCGTCGATGGTGGGGCCGTTGAGGAGCACCGGTCCCACCAGCTCCGGCGAGTGCACGGCGAGGTCCACGGCCACCTGGCACCCGGCCGAGTTGGTGACCAGGACGGCCCCGCCCCGATCGGTGGCCCGCAACCAGGCGGCCAGGGCCCGCGAGAGCCCCCGCACGTCCAGTGCGCGACGGGGGCCCCGGGTGCGACCGAAGCCCGGCAGGTCGAGGGCGACCGTGCGGGCGTGCGGGGCGAGCGCCCGGGCGAACCGCACCCAGTGCAGGTGTGAGGCGCTGATGCCGTGCAGGCAGACCACCTCGGGTCCGCCGGGTGGGCCGAGCCGGGCGGCGTGGAAGCGGTAGCCGGCCGCCGGGGTGAACTCGTGGTCGTCCCATCCCCTCATCCGGATCGCCGCTTTTTGACCACCCGGGCCACCTTCCACGCGCCCACCGCCACAGGGAGGACGTGGCGTGCGCGACGGTTCCCCCGTCCCCCGCCGACCAGCGGCATCCGGCGTCCGACCCCGGCCACCAGACCGACCAGGGCGACAGCCGTCAGGGTGCGTCGGACGTTGGTCCGCCGCCGGCCGTGCCACCCGCCGGGCACGGACCCGCTGTCGGGCGACGGCTCGTAGAGGTTGCCCGTGTTGGCGGGAGCCGGTTCCTTGCGGGAGAGGTGCTTGCGGTCGAACATGATCCCCATCGTGTTCTCGACCGTGCCCGGAGCCATCTTCGACTCCATGACCATCTGCCGGCCCATCGGCCCGACGACGGTCTCGCGGCGCGGCATCCGCACCATGTTCACGATCGCCCGCGCCACCCGCTCCGGCGGGTAGACCGGCGGCATGGCCAGCACCTTGCGGCCGGAGTAGTTGGCCGCCTCGTCGAAGAAGGGGGTGTCGATGGTGGCCGGCAGCACGGAGCACACGTGCACCCCGCGCACGCCCTCGATCTTCAGCTCCTGCCGCAGGCTGGAGGTCAGCCCCCGGATGGCGAACTTCGACATCGTGTAGGCCTGGTTGTAGGGCTGGCTGACGACGCCCACGACGGACGAGACGTTGACCAGCACGCCGTGACCCTGTTCGCGCATGATCGGCAGCGCGGCCCGGGCTCCGTACACGTAGCCCATGACGTTGACGTCCATCACCCGCCGGATGTCCTCCAGCGGGACCTCCTGGAAGGGTCCGATGGCGGTCACGGCGGCGTTGTTCACCCACACGTCGATCCGGCCGAACCGCTCCACGGCGCGCTGCGCCAGGGCGTCCACGGCCTCGGGATCGGTGACGTCGGTGGGCACGACGAGGGTTTGCGCCCCGTCGTGCTTCTCGCACTCGCGGGCGGCTTCCTCCAGGGCCTCCTCCCGGCGGGCCGCCAGCACCACGGCCGCGCCCTTGCGGGCGAAGCACAGGGCGGTGGCCCGCCCGATGCCGCTGGACGCTCCGGTGACCACC
Source organism: Streptomyces calidiresistens (assembly GCF_014141525.1). GTDB lineage: Bacteria > Actinomycetota > Actinomycetes > Streptomycetales > Streptomycetaceae > Streptomyces > Streptomyces calidiresistens. The sequence goes on along the minus strand of NZ_VKHS01000100.1, from coordinate 6,564 downwards.
ACCACGGAATCACGTACGCGCATGTCACGCCTCCTTGCTCGGGTACCCGGGGTGTCACGAACCACGGAGGGCTCGTAACACCCCGGGTACCCGCCTGGCGGGCCCCAAATCGCGTAGATGATCTCTTTTATTGATATTGGAAGGCTATTGTCGCTTTTGCTCGCCCCGACCCGGGGGATGACGGCCGGCCCCTCAGCGGGGCGGGCGCCCCTGACGACGGGCCCGGTGACGCTTCAGGGCCCGCCAGGCGGCCAGCGCGGCGGGGAGCATCCGGAGCAGACCGCCGATGCGCGCCTCCGCCGTCGTCGTGAGGACCACGATCGGAAGCGCCACCGCCAGCCCCGGGGCGGAGGGCGTACCGTCCCCGCCGCTCCGCTCCGGGGCGGTCTGCGGTGTCGAGACGGCACTGTTGTGCACGGTCATCCTCGGCCTCCTCGGATCGTGTGACGGGGTCTCTCCCCCACCGGCGCATGCCCACGGCGAATGCCCCCAATCCACCCGAAGCGGTGACCGACCATGGCCGCTCCCGATGATCGGGCGTCGACCGGGGGCGCCCGGCGGGTCCCGGCCAGAACCGCCTGTCGGTGTGTCCGCGTCCCGTCATACAGTGACGTGCCGGGGGGCTCGATCCTCCCGCGCCCACGCGCCGACATCCCGGATCACGGGCCACCGCCCACCGGGGGCGTCGCGTGTCGATCCGTCGGACCGTCCCGGGGAGTTCTTGTCATGAAGCGTCGTCTTGCCGGTTCCGCCGTCGCGGGGTTGGTGGCCGCGAGCCTGTTGGTGACCGCCTGTTCCTCCGACGCCGACGGGGGCGACGACGGGGCCGCCGCGCCGATCGAGGGCGCCGACGGCGCCGGGGAGGCGAGCGGGGAGCCGGAGCCGGAGGAGCCGACCGGGGACCCGACGCCGGAGGACGACGGCATCGACCGCCCCGAGATCCGCGTCGCCGACGACCTGGAGTTGATCTTCGAGGAGCCCGGGACCGACGACCCGGTGGAGCGGGCCATCATCCTCGACAGCCAGCGTCAGTTCGAGGCCGTCTTCGCCCAGATGACCACCCAGGACGTCGAGAACTCGGCAGTCGGCTTCTACACCGCGGGAAACGCTTTGCTGGAAGACGGCGAGGCGCTCGCGGAAATCATGGCCGAGAACGGGTCCTCCGCCGGAGTCATGCGATTCTACAATTACGAGGTGAAAAATCTCGAGGAGAACTCCGCCGTGGTCGAGTACTGCCGAGACTTCTCCGAGGTTTACGACACCGATTTCGAGACGGGGGAAGTGGTGGAGGAAGCAGATCCGACCGCGACCCCCACTCACTATGTCACTCGCGTGGAGATCAACGGGATCGGCGTGTGGCAGACCCATGAAAAGTTCGCCGAAGCGGGGGATGTGAAGTGTTCCTGAGGAAAGTTCTCCCCGTACTCACCCTCTGCCTGACTTTTCTACTCTTTTCTTCCGCCGGGACCGCTTTCGCCGATCGCTGGAACTCGAAACGCCCACCCGCCTCCTCCGACGGGAAAGGGCGAATCGATGCCGGCGTGAGCCTCACGCCGAAGATCACGTTCTCGCCGCCGGCGTCGGGGACGGAGGGGGCGTTGACGTCCTCGGTGTGGTCGCCGCCGGCGTGTTACTACGCGCCGGTGCACACCCCGGCGGAGGCGGAGGCGTACTGGACGGCCGTGCACAACCGGATCATCCAGGCCCCCTTCCCGCAGGAGGACAAGGACTCCGCGCGCGACGGCCACGAGGCGCGGTTCGGGGAGGACGGGGAGTTCCCCGACTTCCACCGCGACCGGGAGGGCGAGGGCATGTTCTGGATGCGGGTGATGAACGAGGACTACCCGGCCGCCGACCGTTTCGCGTGCGAGTGGCGGTTGTTCTGGGTGGACTTCTCCGATCCGCCGCCGGCCGATGCCCTGACGGTCTCGGGGGAGACCCTGGCGGCGTTGGCCTGGGAGCAGACCCGGGTGCCGGACACCGAGCTGTCGTTGAACCCCGAGGCCGAGCAGACGGTGAACCTGGCCACCTGGGTGTGGCTGGACGGCGAGCAGTTCGCTCCGGTGTCGGTGCGCGCCTCCCTGGACGGCTACGGGATCTGGGCGCGGACCACCGCCCGGCCGGTGGCGATGCGACTGGACGCGGGCACCGATGATGCGGTGCTGCACCCGGCCAACGGCCGGTGCGAGGTGCGCGGCTCCGCCGTCGGCGAGCCGTACGCCCGGGGCCGCTCGGGGGAGGACCCGCCGTGCGGGGTGACGTATCTGCGCTCCACCCACCGGGTGGGCTCCTACCGGCTCGCCGCGACGGTGACGTGGGAGGTCACCTGGGAGGACCACACCGGCGCCGGCGGCACCCTGCCCGACGGAATCGTGGACGGCGGCACCGACGTCACCGTCCAGGAGGTCCAGGCCATCGTCCGCTGAACCGACCCAACGGACGGAACGGCCTTGGTGCCGTCCTGCTCGTGGCGGGACAAACGGGCCCTGGCCGATTCCCCGTCGTCCTCGCCCACTCGCACCGACGACACCGCTCGCAAGAGGCCCGTGACCCTGCGCCGTTAATCGTTTCCCGGTGGATGGCGGGTTCGTCGTGTCTTGCGGCAACGACCCGGTGGCTTCCGCCCCGGTCGGTGTGTCCGCGTCCCGTCATACAGTGACGTGCCGGGGGGATCGCTCTCCCCGCGTGCGCGCGCCGACGCCCCGGGCCCGGCTCATGGGTGTCGCGGCTCGTCCTGTCACGCCGTCTCGGGGAGTTCTTGTCATGAAGCGTCGTCTTGCCGGTTCCGCCGTCGCGGGGTTGGTGGCCGCGAGCCTGTTGGTGACCGCCTGTTCCTCCGACGCCGACGGGGGCGACGACGGGGCCGCCGCGCCGATCGAGGGCGCCGGCGGCGCGGGAGAGACGGGCGAGGACCCGACCCCGGAGGAACCGGCCGGGGACCCCACCCCGGAGGACGACGGCATCGACCGCCCCGAGATCCGCGTCGCCGACGACCTGGAGATGGTCTTCGAGGAGCCGGAGACCGACGACCCGGTCGAGCGGGCCATCATTCTCGACAGCCAGCGCCAACTCGAAGCCGTCTATGAAGTAGTCACCAACCATGAGCCCGAGAACGAATCCATCTCTTTCTATACCCAGGGTAATGCGCTCTTGCGAGAGATGGGCCTGATCGACATCTTCCTGGAAGAGAGGAGCGCCTCAGCCGGGCGAATGTTCTATTTTGACTGGGGAGTGGAAATCCTTGATCGGGAGTCTGCATTGGTGACCTTCTGCAGGGATTACAGCGAGATCTACACCAAGGATTTCGCCACTGGTGAAGTGATCGAAGAAGCAGATGGTGAAGCCTTGCCCACCCGGTACGTCAATCGAGTCGAGTTGGGCGACAACGGAGTTTGGCAAACCCATGAGAAGGAGGCCGAGGTGGACTCTCCGCGATGCTGACTCGGGGTAAAATTTTCGTTCCTTTCGCTTGTGGAGCGACACTTCTTTTTGTCGCTTCCCCGGTTGCTCACGCCGACCGTGAATGCCAGGCAGAGAAACCCCCCTCCAGTCGCTGAATCCGAGAGTGAGGGGAATATCGGGGCGGGGTGTCGACTCGCCCGAAGATCACGTTCTCGCCGCCGGCTTCGGAGTCGGAGGTCGACGGCTGTTTGTCGTCCCCCGACGCGGTGAAGTCCGAGGCGGATACAGGACGCCGGGCCCTGTGAAAAAGGTGGCCGAGACGGCGCTTCCGGGCACCTCCGTCCCGTCGCTGTCCCGGGTACGACCGCGATGCGAGGGGGGAATGGTGGCGCGCGGAGGGACGCGGGGACGGTGACTTTCACGGATCTGCTGCGGCATCCGGGGCGTCTCATGGAGCAGTTCACCGGGAGCGATCGAACTCGCGCCGAGGCGGATCTCGTGGCGTTGAACGCGGGAGAGGCTCGTGAGGTCTCCGCGTTCGTCCGTGACGGTCGTCGTTTCCGGCAGGGGGCGTTGATCCTGGACCCCGCCGCATCCTCGCCGGTGGTGTGGCGGCCGTTTCGAGTGTTCGGTGGATCCGTCGAAGGCGTCGCCCCGGTGCCCCCGTTTCACGTTCACGGGGTGGATCCGGTCACCGGCCCGGGAAGTATGAAGGTCGGCGGGGGAAGATTCCGCCTGCTGTCCCTGCAAGCCGCTGATCGCCCCCGTGAGCTCGCCGTCCCCACCGTGGATGTCGCCCTGGTCCGTGCCGCGCTGGGTGGGAACGGGATCGGAGGGTGGCCGGGGAGCCCCCGTTCAGAGGCACCCGCCCGGGGGCGTGGCGAGGGGACGAGCCGGCCGGCCCGGGGCCGATCAGTGATCGGTGGGGGCGCGGTACAGCAGGAGGTGGCGCCACAGGAGGAGTCGCCGGAGGGTGAAGCCGGGCAGCGGGTCGGCCGCCTCCCGACGGATCTCCTCCAACGTCATCCGGGGCTCGACCACCGGCGCGGAGACGGTTTCCGCCGCCGTTCCCCTCCTTCCAGTCCTTCTCGTCCTTCTCGTCCTTCCCGCCTGATCGAGCGCCCCGCCCCGTTGTGAGGGGAGCACGGCACGGCCGGCCAGGGCGAGGCGGGCCCCGGCGTTGACCGGCACGGCGGCCAGGGACCACATCCAATCCCCGACCGAGGCGTCCCGGTGGCAGCCCAGCACGGCGAGGACGCCGCGCGGTGCCAGGGCGTCACGCAGCATGCCGAGCGTCGCGAACGGCATGTGGTGCAGGCTCGCCAGGCACGAGATGAAGTCGTACCCCTCGCCCGGGGGGCCGGCCGCGACGAGGTCGCGGTGGTGGAACCGCAGGCCGGGGTGCTCCCCTCGCGCGCGGGCGGCCCGGATGACGGTCGCCGAACGGTCCACGGCGTCCACGACGATCCCCCGCTCCGCGAGGCGCCGGGCGAAGCGGCCGGTGCCGCAGCCGACGTCGAGGGCGGTGCGGCACCCGACCGGCACCTGCCGCAGGAGCAGGCGGTGGTACCGGTCGTTGTGATCGAAGCCGGTCACGGGTTTCCGCCTCCGCCCCGGGCCCCGGCCCGGATGTCAGCGCTCGTCGAGGGCGTGGAGCTGGGCGAGGAACCAGGCGCTGGGCGGCAGGGCGGTCGCGGCGGCGGCCAGCCGCTTGGTGCGGTCGGCCCGCTCCTCCGGGGTCATGGACAGGGCGCGGTGCAGGGCGTCGGCGGTGCCGGCGAGGTCGTAGGGGTTGACCACCAGGGCGTCCTCGCCGAGGTCGGCGAAGGCGCCGGCCTCGCGGGAGAGAACGAGCGCGCAGCCTTCGTCGGAGACGACCGGCACCTCCTTGGCGACCAGGTTCATGCCGTCGCGGATGGGGTTGACCAGGGCGACGTCCGCCATTCGGTAGGCGGCCAGGGAGCGCGCGAAGTCGTCCTTGACGTGCAGTACCACCGGGGTCCAGCCGTCGCGGCCGAACTCGGCGTTGATGCCGTCGGCGACCCGGGAGACCTCCTCGGTGTAGTCACGGTAGATCGCCAGGTCCTGGCGGGAGGGGTAGGCGAAGGCGACGTGCACGACCCGCTCGTGCCATTCGGGGTGGTCGTGCAGCAGGCGCCGGTAGGCGTGCAGGCCGCGCACGATGTTCTTGGACAGTTCGGTGCGGTCCACCCGCACGATGGTGCGGCGGTCGCCGACCTGCTTGCGGAGGGCGGCCAGGTGCTCGTCCACGTCGGGGCGGTGGGAGCGCTCGCGCAGGAAGTCGCCGTCGGCGCCGAGTCCGTGGACGCCGACGCGGGTGGTCTCGCCGTCCACGGTGAGGTGCAGTTCGTGACCCCGGTCGACGACCTCGGCGTCGAGCAGGTCGCGGCAGCAGTCGGCGAACGCCTTGGCCCACCGCCAGGTGAGGAAGGCGGCGCGGTCGCCGCCGAGGATGCCGCGCAGGACGGCCCGGGCGGTGTCGTCGGGCAGCATCCGGTAGCACTCGGCCGGTGCCCACGGGGTGTGCGAGAAGTGGCCGATGCGCAGGTCGGGGCGGCGCTCGCGGAGCATGCCGGGGACGAGCGAGAGGTGGTAGTCCTGCACCAGCACGCGGGCGCCGTGTTCGGCCTCGGCGGCGAGGGCGTCGGCGAACGCGGCGTTGTACCGCTCGTAGCCGGCCCACTGCTCCTCGAAGCGGTGGTCGAAGAGGGGCTCGATCGGCGACCGGTAGAGCAGGTGGTGCACGAACCACAGGACGGAGTTGGCGATGCCGTTGTAGGCGGCGTCGAAGGTCTCGGCGGGGATGTCGAGCATCCGCACGGCGCGGCCGTCGGTGTCGGCGGGGTCCAGGAGGCCGCCGTCGGCGCGGCGGACGGCTTCGCGGTCGCCGTCGTTCAGTGCCGCGCACACCCAGGTCCCGGCGTTGTCGCCGAGGGCGCCGAGGCCGGAGACGAGGCCGCCTCCGCCGCGTTTGGCGACGAGTGTGCCGTCCTCGGCGGGCGTGAAACCGACCGGACCGCGATTGGACGCGACCAGGACCTGATCAGAGGTGGCCATGGCCGGAGGATAGCCGGCAAAGGGGGCGGTCAAACGTGTGTCCGGTCACGCACCCGGGGCGGAAGGGGCACGAGGGGCGCGGGG
>NZ_VKHS01000010.1 GCF_014141525.1 Streptomyces calidiresistens | reverse complement strand
CGGCCAGCCCCGCCGCCACCCGCCGGTCGTCGAGCATCCCGTCCCGCCAGGCGAAACCGACCTGGTGGACGGCCAGCCACACCAGCAGATAGTTCACCAGGGTGATGTGGGGCACCCCGAGGAGCTGCTCGGCGGCGTCGGTCAGGGCCACCACGCCGACCAGCACGACGATCACCGTCCACCCCGCCCGCCGGTGCAGGGGATGCAGGATCGGGGTGAGCATGACGACGGCGAGGTACGCGGTGAGGAACCACAGAGGGATCGCCACCAGCCACACGGCGGTCTCCGTCACGTCCTCCGCCGCGCCCGCCAGGCGGGCCACGGGGGCGGCCACCGCGGCGAGGACGATCAGCACGGTCGTCGGGATCAGCAGTCGGTTGCCGCGGGTCAGCAACCAGCCCGCCGTGTCCACCCCGCGCCGCCGGTGCGAGTCCCACGAGGCACCGTTGGCGTAGCCGCCGACCAGGAAGAACAGCGGCATCACCTGGAAGACCCAGGTCACCGGATGGCTCCAGGTCAGCTCGCCCAGCACGCTGTACCCGTCGAGGTCCCCCGCCCCGTCGTAGGTCACGTTCACGACCAACCAGTGGCCCAGCACCACCGCCGTGATCGCCACGGCCCGCAACAGGTCGACGTACCGCTCCCGTTGCGGCGGCGTGCGCTCGGCCACCTCGCGGATACCCCGCAACACCCGACGCTCCCTCCGTCCTCACCCCACCGGGCGGGACCCGGTCGGTCCCCGCGCCGGGGCCGTGTCCTCCGGACCACGGCGGCGAGGGACCGTCGTCCCGCCGGAATTCCCGTGAACATACCCGGATCAACGGGATGAATCCCTGATCGCCATGCGGGCCCGGGCGGCCCGGGCGGTTCGTTCGGCGGGCCCGGGCCCCACCACCCGCGTGTCCCGGTCGATCGGGACCCGCCGCCCCGGGGCCCGGGCCCCGGGGCGGCGGGCCGGAAGCCGTTCACCGTGCGGCCGGGGGCCGGGGGCCGGGGGAGAGCCCGATCACGGGCGGGCACGACCGGCGGAAGCCCCCGCCGGCGCCCGCCTCACGCCCTTCCGTCCCGCCCCTCGTCCGAGGCGAGGTTCCGGGTGATCTCCTCCAGGCGGTCCAAGCCCGCCTGGACCGCCCGGAGTTCGGTGTCGACCGGACCGAGGTCGAGTTGCTCGTCGGGGACGTCCCCGGCCGCCCGGAGGGACACGATCGTGGCGCCGCGCTCGGCCGCGGCCTCCGCCCGCAGGGCGGTGGACTCCAGCGTCGCCAGCAGCAACGCGCGCAGTTCCTCACGGCGTTCGCGGGCGTCGGCGCGTTCGAGGGCGGCGCCGGCGGCCTCCTCCTTGGCCCGCCGCAGCGGTCCCCCCGGCAGGGCCGCGGCCTCCTCCGTGAGCCGCCGGTGCTCCCCGCGCAACCGCCGGGAGTCCGTGTCCCCGGATGCGGCGTCGATCACCGCCACCGCCCGGGCCCGGGCGTGGAGCCGATCGACGGCGGTGCGGACGTACTCGGCGGCCCCGGTCAGCGAGGGGACCGTCGCGGCGTGCCGGGTCAGGTCGTCGGCGGCGCTCGCCGCCCGGGTCAGCCAGGGCCGGACGTCCGCCGGGATCCCGGCGGACGGCGGCTCGGCGGCGGACCGACCGGTGGACCGACCGGCGGACCGGGTGAGCAGGGCGGTCCCGGCCGTCACCAGCCAGACCACCACCGCGATGCCCGCCCCGGCCACGAGGGCCGTCGGGCCGGTGCCACCGGCCACCAGGGCGACCGCGGCCCCGACCCCGCCGAACAGCACGGGAACGACGATGCCGCCCGGACCGGGGCCCGGGGTGGACCCGCGAGGGCTGCCCATGGTGCCGCTCCCCTCAGAAGTTGCTGATGACCGAGCGCATCACGTCGTCGATGGTGGCCGGGTCCCGGGCGTCGTACGCCTTGGTGCGGGAGGCGGCGGCGATCTCGCCGAGCGTGTCGAAGTCGGCCTGCTCGCTGAAGGCGATGGGGAAGATCCGCACGGCGCGCTCCAGCTCATCGGCGTCCACGTCCCGCAGCAGCGAGTCGAGGTCGTTGTCCCGGACGTACTCGTTGCGGCCGTCGGTGAGCACGACGACGGCGTTGATCCTTCCGGCCCCGAAGTCGTCCACCAGGGTCTGGTGCGCGGCCCGGACGGTGGAGTACAGGGCGGTGCCGCCGTCCGCGTGGAGTCCGGAGATGGCGTCGATCAGATCCCGGCGGCCCTCGCCCAGCGCCGTGGGCGGCAGCACCTCGCGGTAGGGGGCGTCGGGATGGGCCTCGGTCTCGGTGGAGAACGCCCACAGCCCCACCTCGTCCTCGTCGTGCAGCAGGTCGAGGGAGGAGATGGCGGCCTCCTTGGCCGCCTCCAGTCTCGTACGGCTGTCGCCCGCGGATTCGTTCATCGAGCCGGAGACGTCCATGACCAGCAGGACCCGGGCCTTCTTCCGCAGGTCGTCCCAGGCGTCGAGGATGCCGGTGAGCACACGGGGCGACGGGGGGTCGATGACCGACGGCCGGACGCCGGAAGGGACGGAGACGGTCTCGGCCAGGGCCTCGCCCGCGACCCCCAGGTGGTCGCGGAAACCGAGTTCGGCGAAGCGCCGCTGCTGCCCGTCCTCCAGCAGGAAGTCCCGGAAGTCCTCGGCGGCGGCCCGCTGCCCGGGGGAGGCGGAGGGGAGCACGACGAGGGGGTGATCCATCATCAGGGTGCCGTCCTCCGGGTGGATCGCCACCAACGGCTCCCGAGGGCGTCGCTCCTCCGTCATCTGCTGCGGATCGCCCGTGGGCGCACCCCGGTTGTAGAGGTGGACCAGCTGTTCCTGCACGAGGACGGCGCTGGCGTAGCTCATGGCGCGACCCTCGGTGTCGGCCTCGTAGAGGTTGGCCATGTAGAGGGTGGCGTCGTCGGAATAGTGCAGGACGCCGGCCTCCACCCCGGCGACGAACTCCCGCACCCCGGGGTCGTCGAGGTGCTCCGGGGAGAGGTCGCTGGAGAGGCCGGTGGCGGCGTAGAAGGCGGCGATGGTGGCGGCCAGGCCGGAGGTGGAGCTGTGCGGGTTGTCCTTGCCGAGCGCGAAGGGGCCCCACTCCGGCCGGCCGAGGGAGCCCCAGCCGTCGGGGGCCAGGCTGAGCGAGAGCACGTCCGACCAGCCGATCCCGGCGTCCGGCCATCCCATGGCCTCGGCCATCGGCCGGGGCATGGCGATGGTCAGCACGCTGGTGGTGATGGAGGTGGGCGGCCCGGTGTCCTCGGGGACCACATGGCCCCGGTCGGTCGCGGCGGCCCTCTCCCGCAGCAGGGCCGGCCACAGGGAGGAGGTGGGCGACCACACCTGCGGCTCGGGAGCGCCGACCCTCGCCTCGTCCCAACCCTCGGCGAGGGCCTGCATCGCGAGACCGGAGCTGGTGCCGGCGACGGTGACCTCCGCGCAGGCACGACCGGTGCCGTCCGCCCCCTCGTCCGCGCCCCCGTCCACGGGGAACTCGCGTCCCGAGGCGTTGTACATCTCGGCCAGTTCCGCGAGCAGGTCGTCCTTCTCGGTGGAGGAGCTCACCTGCAGGGAGAGGCAGTCGTCGCGCCCGCCGCCGGGCTTCACGACGAGGAAGACCACCAGGAGGCAGGCCAACCCGACCACGACCCCGAGGACCAGCGGTAACCGGCCCCGCGACTCCCCCCGCGTGCGATACGTCCCCATGCTTCCCCCCACCGCGCTGCGCGTCGGGTGCCGGGCGGCATCCGCCTTCAGGGTAGGAGTCCGCCAACTCGCTTTCCAGAGGCGTTCTTTCATGGGTTTGTCACAATGACGGCCGGGGCGGCGTCGGGAGTGGAGGCGGCCCCGGGAGGGGGTCGCCGGCGCGGCACCGGCGGTGATCGTCTCCGGCCGCGACCCGTCGACGCGGTATCGCCACGGACACCGGGTCGGGGACCGGAATGGCCTACGGTGGTAAGACGTTCTCCGCCGACCGGCCGGCGCACTTCCGGACGGGAGCGGGGCGGATCGGTGACGTGCCGGGGACCGCGAGGCACGTCCCCGCCGCCCCCGGGCACCCGGCGGACCGACCGGAAGCAGGCGCGATGGCGGACACACCCGATGTGCGCCCGGTGGGCGACCTCCCCGACGGGATCGGCAAAACCGCCGCCCGCGAACTCTCCCTCCACGGCATCACCAGCCTGGAACGGGTGGCGGAGCACTCCCGGAGGGAACTGTTGGCCATCCACGGCGTCGGCCCGAAGGCGGTCGCGATCCTCGGCGAGGCGCTCGCCGCCCGGGGCCTCGCCCACCGGGACTCCTGAACGCCGGCGCCCGGCGATCCGGGAACGGCTCACAGGGCGCGAACCACCAGCGAGATCCCCAGCGCGAACATGATCACGGCGATGACCCCGTCCACCACCCGCCAGGTGCCGGGACGGGACAGGACGCCGCCGAGCAGCCGGGCGCCGTAGCCGAGGCCGACGAACCACACCGCGCTGGCCACCATCGCGCCGACCCCGAAGACCCAGCGCAGCGGGCCCCGGTCGGCGGCGACCGAGCCGAGCAGCAACACCGTGTCCAGGTAGACGTGCGGGTTGAGCCAGGTCAGGGCCAGGCAGGTGAGCACCGCGGTGCGGACCGAACCGGTCGCGGCGCCGTCCGTCGTCAGCCCCCGGCCGGGGCCGGGCCGCAGGGCCCGGCGGGCGGCCAGGAGGCCGTAGCCGACCAGGAAGGCACCCCCGGCCAGGCCGACGACGGTCATGGCGGCGGGCCATGCCGTGATCAGCGTGCCGAGCCCGGCCACACCGAGCGCGATGAGCAGGGCGTCGGACACCGCGCAGAGGACCACCACGGGGAACACGGCCTGCCTCCGCACCCCCTGGCGCAGCACGAACGCGTTCTGCGCGCCGATGGCGACGATGAGGGACAACCCCGTGCCGAATCCGGCGGCGGCCGCCGAGAGGAACCCGATGCTCATGACGGTTGACGCTAGGCTCGACCCCGTCATGAAGTACAGCTGAATTTTCTCAAGGGACTTAAGCCATTGTGATGAGCGAGCTTCCCCGGGACCAGGTGCGCACCCTGCTGGCCGTCGTCGACGAGGGCACCTTCGACGCGGCGGCGGCGGCCCTGCACGTCACCCCCTCCGCGGTCAGCCAGCGGGTGAAGGCACTGGAACAGCGCACCGGACGGGTGCTGCTCACGCGGACGAAACCGGTCCGGCCCACCGAGTCCGGGCACGTGGTCCTGCGCCTGGCGCGCCGACTGGCCGCGCTGGAGGAGGAGGCCCGGCGGGAACTGGGCATCGCGGACGGCTCCGGGCCGGCCCGGCTGTCCGTCGCGGTGAACGCCGACTCCCTCGCCACCTGGTTCCTGCCGGCCCTGACACGCGTGGCGCGGGACGGGCGGGTCTGTCTGGAACTGCACCGGGAGGACGAGGCACACACCGCCACCCTGCTGCGCGAGGGGCGGGTGATGGCCGCGGTGACGTCCATGGCGGAACCGGTGGCGGGCTGCACGGTCCGACCGCTCGGGCTGGCCCGCTACCTCGCGGTCGCCAGTCCCGGGTTCGCGGCACGCCACCTCTCGGACGGCCCGCCGGAGAGCCGCCTTGCGGACGCGCCGGTGGTCGTCTTCGACCGACGCGACGAGATGCAGGACCGGTTCGTCCGCGCCCTGGCGCCGGAACGGCCCGGTGCCGGCCCGCACCGGAACCACGTCCCCACCTCGGAGGGCTTCTGCGCGATGGTGGCCGCCGGCCTCGGCTGGGGCCTGGTACCCGAGGTCCAGGCGGAACCCCTGCTGCGGTCCGGCGCGCTCACCCGCATCGCCCCGGACCGCCCCTGGGACGTGCCGCTGTACTGGCAACAGTGGAGGCTCGAGGTCCCGGCCCTCGCCCTCGTGGCCGAGGCGGTCGCCGACACCGCCGCCGACTTCCTCCTCCCCCCGACGCCACGAAAGTCCCCGGGCCGGGGGTGAGGCCACCGGGGCGCCGGCCCCGGGGCCCTCGTTACACTCCGCCCATGACCGGCCCCGCGCGTCCGCCCTTCGGGAACTTCGACACCGTCCACCCGGCCCTGGAGGTCACCGACCTCCTCCCGGCCCCGGTGGCCGCAGCCCTGAAGCACCCGGACGCCCGGGAAACCGCCGCATCCGTGCTGTACGTGGACACCGACCCGGACAAGGCCGACACGGCGGCGTTCTGCGAGACCTACGACGCACCGCTGGAGGCGTCCGCCAACTGCGTGGTGGTGGCCGCCAAACGCGGCGGTGAGACCACCCTCGCCGCCTGCCTGGGCCTCGCGCACACACGCATCGACGTCAACCGGGCCGTTCGCAAGCACCTGGGGGCCCGCAAGGCGTCGTTCGCCGCCATGGAGACGGCCGTGGCCGAGACCGGCATGGAGTACGGCGGCATCACCCCGATCGGGCTCCCCGGCGGCTGGCCCCTCCTGATCGACGAGGCGGTCGTCGCCACCCCGTACGTCCTGATCGGGAGCGGTCGGCGCCGGGGCAAGCTGATCCTGCCCGGCAGCGCCCTGGCCCTGCTCCCCGGCGCCGAGGTGCTCGCGGACCTCTGCACTCCCGTCCCGTAGAGCACCCCGCCGGCGAACACCCCTGACAACCGGCCCGCGGAGGACCCGGCCGCTCCGTCGACCCGGGTGGTGACGCCCGTTTCCACAAGACCACCCGGACCCGGGGCGACAACTCCTATACTCCCGGTCACATGTCACGCCGGCACGAGGGGGACCGGATGGCGCGGAACGGCTTACCCGGGCAGGGGGAGGACGGCTCGGGGCCGACGCTGGAGAAGCTGCTGTCGGTCATGGGCGCCGGGGCACTGGAGGTGTGCGTGGCCCCGGCCGGCCGGGAGAGCGTGGTCGAGGGGGTGACGGTCCTGGACCCCCTGGACCCGGGGCCGTCACCGGGCCACCTGGTGCTGGCGGTGGGCATCGACCCGCACTCGGCCGCCGCCGTCGATGTCGTGCGCGATGTCGCCGCCTCGGGCACGGTGGCGGTGGTCTTCGGGCCGGGGCGGACGGGCAGGCCGGGCAGGACCCCCGACGCCCTGCGGATCGCGGCCGAGGAGACCGGTATCGCGTTGCTCTTCCGGACGGCATGGTTCGACTGGTCGCGGTTGGTCGGAGCGCTGCGGGCGGGACTGGTCCTGTCCGGGGCCCCCGCCGATCCGTCATTGGCGGCGGTTCCCCCGGGCGACCTGAACGGACTGGCCGACACGGTGTCCTCGCTGGTCGGCGGCGCGGTGACGATCGAGGACGTGGAGTCCCGGGTCCTGGCGTACTCGTCCACGGGGGAGGATGTCGACGAACTGCGCCGGCTGACCATCCTCGGTCGCCGGGTACCGGAGTGGCGGATCGCCGCGATGCGGGAGGCGGGATTCTTCCGGACGCTGTGGAGCACCGGCGAGGTCATCCACCGGCCGGCCCACGGAGAGAACCCCGAGCGCCTGGTGGTGGCTGTCCGGGCGGGCGGGGAGGCCCTGGGGTCGATCTGGGTGGCGGCCACGGGAACACCCTTCGCGCCGCACGCCTCCGACGCGCTCCGGTCCGCGGCACGGGTGGCCGCCGTCCACCTGGTCCACCACCGGTCGTACCCCTCGCACGCCCGGCTCGTCGAGGACGCGGCACGGGCGCTGCTGGACGGGCGGGGGTCCGCCACCGTGCTCGCCGAACGCGCCGAACTCCCGGTGCGCGGCCACTGCGCCGTGATGGCGGTCCGTCCCGGCACCCCCGACAGGGGGGACGGGACCGGACAGCTGCGCGGTCTTCTGGCGGTGCACTGCGGCGCCCGGGGCCACCGGGCGGTGGTCCTGCCGGTGGACGGCGGTGCCCTGGTGCTGCTGGGCGCCCTGCACGAGAACGGGCAGCGGGCGGTCGATCAGGTCTCCCGCCTGGGGGAGTCGCTGATCCGGCAGGTGACCGCCGCGTTCGGGCCGGGCGCGGGAATCGGCTTGGGCCCGGTGGTCGAGGGCCTGGCGGAGCTGCCCGGGTCCCACCGGTCGGCGGAGGAGGCGCTGAGAGCCCTGATGACCCCGGGAGAGGAACGCGGTGTCGCGTTCGCGAGCGCCGTCGCGGAGCGGGTGGCACTGAACCGCATCACGGACGCGCTGACGGGGCTGGATCTGCCGCCGGAGACCCCGGTGGCACGGCTGGTGGCGTTCGACGCCGGCCCCGGCGGGGGCACCATGGTGCGCACCCTCCGGGCCTACCTCGACCACTTCGGTCACGTGCCGGCCACCGCCCGGGCGCTGGGGGTGCACGCGAACAGCCTGCGGCACCGGATCGTCCGGCTCACCGAGGTGTCCGGGCTCGACCTGCACGATCCGGAGGCCCGACTGCTCGCCCACCTGCAACTGCGCCTGCTCGACGGCGACGGCGACGGTGGTGGTGCCGTCACCCGCCGGAGGACGTGAGCCCCGTACGCGGCCACGACGGAAGGCCGCCCTTTTCGTGCCGCGGCACGACAGCGGCGGTGCCGGCGAACGGGCTTCGCACCACCGCGAGGGAAACGCGGCGGAACACCGGAATCCTCCACGAAGACGCCCGCACCCCCGGGACGGGATTCTGGTGTTCCGCCCGACGGCATCCGCCGGCGGGCGACACCCTCGGCTCGGGGAAGGTGCGCGATGAGTGGTTTCGACAGGGCGGAACGGCGTGGACGAATTCTGCGGGCGGCCGTACGACAGGAACTCCTGGACCCCGAAGCGGCCGTGCTGGCGGGGTTCATCGACCTCGACGGTGTCCACGAGACCGTCACCTCGTTGCACGATGCGTTCCCCGACCCGCTTCCGGTCCTGCACGCCTTCGCGGCCAAGGCGAACTGTCTGGTTCCCGTCCTGGAGGAACTGCGCCTGAGCGGCATGGGCTGCGAGGTCGCCAGTGCCGGGGAACTCGCCCGGGCGCTGGAGGCGGGTTTCGCACCCGAGCGGATCGTCTTCGACTCACCGGCCAAGACCCGGGCGGAACTGGACCGGGCGCTGGACCTCGGCATCGCGGTGAACGTCGACAGCTTCCAGGAACTCGCGAGACTGGACGGGATGTGGGCCGCCCACCGCTCCGCCTCGCGGATCGGCGTGCGCGTCAACCCGCAGGTGGGAGCCGGCTCGATCACCGCGATGAGCACGGCCACCGCGACGTCCAAGTTCGGCATCCCCCTGGAGGACGAGGGGAACCGGGAACGGCTGCTTCGGGCCTACCGGGACCGTCCCTGGCTCACCCGGGTGCATGCGCACGTCGGCTCGCAGGGCTGTCCCCCGGGCCTGATGGCCCGGGGCGTGGCGAAGGCCGTGGAGTTCGCCGAGGAGGTCAACGACCATCTCGGCCGCCGGCAGGTGACCGGCATCGACATCGGGGGAGGGCTGCCGGTCGATTTCACCGGCGACGAGACGGCTCCCGGCTTCGACACCTACGTCGGCCACCTGCGCGAGCACGCGCCGGCCCTCTTCTCGGGCGCGTACGAGATCATCACGGAATTCGGCCGTTCGGTCATGGCGAAGAACGGTTTCATCGCCGCCCACGTCGAGTACACCAAGACCGTCGGGGGCCGGCCCATCGCGATCACCCACGCCGGCGCGCAGGTCGCCACGCGGACCGCCTTCGCCCCCGAGGCGTGGCCGCTGCGGGTCGAGGCGCACGACGCCGACGGCCGACCCAAGCGGAGCCGAGCCGTGGCCCAGGACATCGCGGGTCCGTGCTGCTTCGCCGGTGACCTGCTGGCACGCGACTACACGCTGCCCCTCCTCGACCCGGGCGACATCGTCGTCGTCCCGGACACCGGGGCCTACTACTTCTCCACCCACTTCCACTACAACAGCCTGCCCGAACCGGCCGTTCACGGTGCCCGGATCGATGCCGACGGCCGGGTCGTCTTCCGCCTGCTCCGCCCCGCGCGGGCCGCACACCCGTAACCGGACCGGACCGGGGGGCGGACCCCGGTTCCCGACACATCCGAACCCCGACGTGACCCCACCGGACCACCGGCCGGGACCACCCGGAGGGGGTGGGGAGCGGTCGCGGCGGGAGCGCCCGACTGGGCGGGGACAACGACAAGGTGGGGAAAGGCAGGTGCGAAGCGCAATGAAAGGACGACGCGCCCGGGCGGGGCGTGCCGGGGAGGGAACGGCGGCTCCGGAGCACCGGGGGGTCATCGGCCGACGGCCGGCCGCCGCCCGGACGCGCCGCGACCGGGCGGCACGCCGTTGCGCGCGGTGGATCCTCCGGCGCCGAAGCCTCGCCGCCGACCAGTTCCTCCGCGGCGCGTGCTACGGAGCGGGCACGGCCCTGGTGGGGTTGCTGGTGGTACTGGTCCAGTCCCGTTGACACCCGGACGGGCCCGCTCCGCCGGATACCGGCGGAGCGCGCCCGCGCCCCCTGCCGGGGAGGCACCGGGCTTTCGGCGGACCCGTGGCCGCCGTCCGGCCGGGACCGTCGCCGTCGGCGACGGTCCCGGCCGGCTGCCGGGGCCGCTGTGGGCCGTGGTCGACCGCCCCGACGGGGAGGCATCGGGCACGGCGCCCGGGGCCACAAGGGCACCAGCGGTCGGCCGGACCCCACTCCGGCGTGTCAGTTGAACTGTGCGAAGAACCTCCAGATCTCCGACTTGGTCCAGGTGGCGACTCCGCTTTCGTTGGTGGAGCCGTCGACCGGAGCCGGTATGTGGCCCCCGTCGAACGCGGCCCACTGGACCGGGTACCCGGCACGGCAGCCCGAGTAGGTGGTGGTGATGTGTGTTCGGCTGCCCCGCGCGGGCTCGCGCGGGCTCTGGGTGGTGCAGCCGTTGTTGCCGACGAACCTGTCGCGCAGGGACCGTCCCTGCCCGATGGTGAGGACGGAGTCGTCGATGCCGTGGATTCCGAAGTAGGCGATGGGCTGGTTGCCGCCGCTGCACCCACTGATCTGGCCGCCGGCGATGACCGCGACGGCCCTGAATTCGTTCGCCCGGGCGCATGCGAGGGCGTAGCTCATGCCGCCGCCCCAGCTGAATCCCGTGGCGAAACGCTGTGTCGGGTTGACGCAGAGGCCGCCCTCGATGTGCCGGATCATGTTGTCGACGAAGGTGACGTCCTCACCGCCGGGGTTGGCCCAGCCGTTGTCGAGGCCCTGGGGGGCGACGAGGATCGCGGTGTTGTTCGACTGTTCCTGCTGGCCGTAGTAGGCCCAGGCGGTCCCGCTGCTTCCGCCCGAGGCGACCTCGGCGGCGGTCCCACCTCGCCAGTGGAACGCGAAGATCAGCCGGTAGGGGCGGTTGCTGTCGTAGTTGTCGGGAACCCTGAGGATGAAGCTGCGGTTCTTGCCGCCGCTCTGGATCGTGTGCGTGCCGCTCCTCAGCCCCGGGGCGTTGCCGCATCCGCCCTGGCCACCGGACGACAGCTTGATCATCTGCCATTGCTGGTGGGCGCCGCCCCGGTCGGCGTACTGGACGACGCTGCCGCCGTCGGCGGTGGAGGCGCCCTGCACCTCCACCGCCTTGCCACTGTTGCGGTTGATCAGCCGGACGTGGCCCGCGTCGGAGTCGACCAGGCGGAACTGCTGGTTGGCCCCGTTGTGGTCGGTCCACTGCTGGAGCGCGGCGCCGTCGGCGGTCGAGGCGTTGGGGACGTCGAGAACCTTGTCCGAATGCCGGGCCTGGAGCCGGTAGAAGCCGTTGCCGGAGTCCACGAACCGCCACTGCTGGTTGTTTCCGTCGTGGCGCGTCCACTGCTGGAGCGCGGCGCCGTCGGCGGTCGAGACGCCGGCGACGTCCAGTGCCTTGCCGCTGTGGCGATTGACCAGGACGTACCAGGCGCCCGTGTCCACCGCCGCGGCCGCGGCGGGCGCCGGCTGTGCCCGGGCGGGCACGGTCATCACCGAGGTGAGCAGGCCGGTCACCAGGACCGCCGTCAGCACGGCGGTGAACCGGGACCACCACCGAGGTCCGCCCGGGCGGGCGGGGAGAGCCCTGCCGTGGGTCTTCATCGGGTCACTCCTTTGTCGGCGGCGGGCCCCATCAGGTCACGCTCCAGCGCTGGTTGTCGCCGTTCCAGCAGGAGTAGAGCTGGAGCTGGGCGCCGTTGCCGGAGCCCGCGGCGTCGAGGCAGAGGCCGGACTGGACGCCGACGATGGTGCCGTTGGAGTTCACGCGCCACTTCTGGTTGTCGCCGCCCCAGCAGCTGTAGATCTGGACTATGGCGCCGTTGCCGGTGCCACCGGCGTCCAGGCACTTGTTGCCGTAGACCCTGAGCTCACCGGCGGCGGTGCGCGTCCACTGCTGGTTGGTGCCGTTGTGGCAGTCCCACAGGTGGACCCGGGTGCCGTCGGCGGTGGCGGAGTTGGGCACGTCCAGGCAGCGACCCGAACCGATGCCCCTGATCTGCCCGCCCGGAGGAGGGGGCGTGGAGGAGCCGCCGTTGAGCGCGTTGAGGACCGCGTCGTAGGCCGGCTTCTTGCTGCCGTTGTTGTTGAACAGCAGCGGCGTGTGGTGCGATCGCCAGGAGTCGGAGTCGCGCACACCCCAGACGGTGATGCCGAGGCAGCGCGCGACGGCCAGGCAGTCGTTGACCACGTTGGCGTAGGTCGTGGGCGAGGCGCCCTGGATGTCGAGTTCGGTGACGGACACGTCGACGCCGAGGGCGGCGAAACTCTGCAGGGTGGTGCGGAAGTTGCTGTTGTAGGGGTTGCCCTCGTTGAAGTGCGCCTGGAAGCCGACGCAGTCGATCGGCACGCCGCGCTGCTTGAAGTCCCGGACCATGGCGTACATGGCCTGGGTTTTGGCCGCGTTCCAGTTCTCGACGTTGTAGTCGTTGTAGCAGAGCTTGGCGTTCGGGTCGGCGGCGCGCGCGGTGCGGAAGGCGACCTCGATCCAGTCGTTGCCGGTGCGCTGCAGGTTGGAGTCGCGCCGGGCCCCCGAACCGCCGTCGGCGAAGGCCTCGTTCACGACGTCCCACTCGGCGATCTTGCCCCTGTAGTGCCTCATCACGCCGTTGATGTGGTCGATCATCGCCTGGCGCAGCGCGGTGCCGCTGAGGTTCTGCATCCAGCCGGGCTGCTGGGAGTGCCAGGCCAGGGTGTGGCCGCGCACCTGCTTGCCGTTCTGCACCGCCCAGTTGTAGACGCGGTCGGCGGCGGTGAAGTTGAACTGGCCACGCTGGGGTTGGGTGGCGTCGATCTTCATCTCGTTCTCGGCCGTCACCGAGTTGAACTCGCGGTTCGCGATCGTCAGGTACGTCGAGTCGTTCATCCTGTTCGCGGCGATGGCGACACCGAAGTAGCGACCGCTCTGCGCCGCCGCGGCGCCGAGCGTGCTCTCGGCGGCCTGGGCGCTCGGCGGCACGACCAGTGCGCTGAGCACTGCGAGGGCGCCGACGAGCAGGGCTGTCAGCAGACTGCGGAACCTCCGGCGGACGCCGGGTGGGGATATGGCATACGAGCCCATGACTGTGCCTCCAGGGTGGACATCACGGAAGGATCGAAGTGCGGCGGAAGGCGTCGTCCGCTCACGGCCGGCGGGCGGACGGGGCGGACCGGAATCCGGGCATGACGGGATCACCGGACACCATGGGCGCGCGAAGGGCGGCGGATTCGGCGGGGACGGTGGGCGTTGTCGGCGCCGGGTCGTGGCGGACGACCACGGCCGCGCGTACCGGACGCGGGGCCGTGGCGGGGTTTCGACAGAGGCATGGGGGTACTCCATCGCGGCTCAACCGGGGGACCGTCACGCGGCGTCGCGTACCTCTCCACCTGTGCGAAGAGCCGGGATGCGCCGGCGCGAACCTCACCGGATCGGAAACGGGGTGGCGCGGGTGCTGTGGTGCGCGGTTCTGCCGTGCGGCAGGGACCGCTCGGGGCACATGGTTCGAAATTTCGAACCATGACCGCCTCCTCAGACAGGGAGACTGAGGGATTGACGGTGGATCGTCAACTCCCTGTGCACAGGAGAATTTCCGTGTCTTGTTCGAAACTTTCCGGGAGCCCGGCGAGTCGGACGGGGAACCACCGGCCCCCCGCCGCGTCGCCCTCGGCGGATGCCGCGGGGCCGGGCCCCGGCGAAGAGCTCGAACCAGCACGTCGGTGACCTCGTGCGACCCCGGGGCGGCGGGGTTCGTGTTCCGGCCGGCAGCGCGAGGTCGATTACCGACCGGGGTCGGACGTGCTCGCTCGAGCCCGGAGGAGAGGCGCTGTTTATGGACAGATCGGCGTCAGACCTTGACCGAGGGGTCCCCCGTTTCTAGCTTGTGGCGTCAAGGAGTCCGTGAAGTTTCGCAAGATTTGCGGTAACCGACCGTTCCCACGCCGAAAGTCTCCATGGCCACCCCACGGACGCCCGGGGATTCACCGGCGTGACGGCCTCCCGGCGGTAGCCGTCACAACCGGCCGTCAGTCGGGGTGGTTTGAAGGCCGGAGGCATCTCTCGTCCCGCTCCACGGCGAAGTGCTCCGGTTCGAGAGCCCGGCGCACCACCCCTTCGGCACACGCGGCCGTCTTCACACCTCTCCCGTCCCCGACCCCGGGGCGGCCGTTCCGCGGTTCATCGGGGTCGCCTCACCCCCACCCCAGAAAGGGAGGCCTCTGATGTCGTTTCGCCCTCCTTCCCCACCTCGCACGAAACGTCTGCTCCGCACGAAACGCCTGACCGCCGTCCTAGCGCCCCTCCTGCTCGTGGCCACCTTCCTCGGAGCCCAGCCCGCCGCCGCGGCGACCGTCGACACCAACGCCTCGTACGTGCTGGTCAACCGCAACAGCGGCAAAGCCCTGGACGTCCACAACCTGGCCACCAACGACGGCGCCCGCATCACCCAGTGGACCAGGAACGATCAGGCCCAGCAGCAGTGGCAGTTCGTCGACTCCGGTAACGGCTACTACCGCATCAGGTCCCGCCACTCCGGCAAGGTCCTGGACGTCCACAACTGGTCCACCGCGAACGGCGGCTCGATCGTCCAGTGGACCGACCTGAACGCCGCCAACCAGCAGTGGCGACTGGTCGACAGCCCGGATGGCCACGTGAGGCTCATCTCGCGCCACAGCAACAAGGCCCTCGAAGTACAGGGCGGCTCCACCGCCGACAACGCGAACATCGTCCAGTACGACGACTGGGGCGGCGCCAACCAGCAGTGGCGGCTCGTCAGGGTCGGCACCGGCGGCAACCCCGGCCCGTGCGCTCTTCCCTCGACATACCGCTGGTCATCAACGGGCCCGCTGGCGCAGCCCAGGTCGGGGTGGGTCTCGCTCAAGGACTTCACCGTCGTGCCCTACAACGGCCGGCACCTCGTCTACGCGACGACGCACGACACGGGGACGCGCTGGGGCTCGATGAACTTCAGCCTGTTCAGCAACTGGTCGGAGATGGCCTCGGCCAACCAGAACGCGATGTCCTCTTCCACCGTCGCGCCCACGCTCTTCTACTTCGCGCCGAAGAACATCTGGGTGCTCGCCTATCAATGGGGCAGGACCTCCTTCTCCTACCGGACCTCGACCGACCCCACCAACCCGAACGGCTGGTCGGCCGAGCAGGAGCTCTTCTCCGGAAGCATCTCCAACTCCCCGACCGGACCCATCGACCAGACGCTCATCGCCGATGACACGCACATGTACCTGTTCTTCGCCGGTGACAACGGGAGGATCTACCGGGCCAGCATGCCGATCGGGAACTTCCCGAGCAGCTTCGGCTCGAACTCGACAGTGATCATGAGCGATACGACGAACAACCTGTTCGAAGCCCCGCAGGTCTACAAGCTGCAGGGCCAGAACCGCTACCTCATGATCGTCGAGGCGATCGGCTCGCAGGGCCGCTACTTCCGCTCCTTCACCGCCACCAGTCTGAACGGCTCGTGGACGCCCCAGGCCGTGACCGAGAGCAACCCCTTCGCCGGCAAGGCCAACAGCGGCGCCACCTGGACCAACGACATCAGCCACGGTGAACTGCTCCGCACCAGCCCCGACCAGACCATGACCATCGACCCCTGCAACCTGCAGTTCCTCTACCAGGGACGCAGCCCCAACTCCGGCGGCGACTACGGCCTCCTCCCCTACCGTCCGGGCCTGCTGACACTGCAGCGCTGACGGCGTGACACCGGTCCGGCTCCGACACGGAGCCGGACCGGCGGGCCCGGCGGGCTCGGTGGAAGGCCGGGCCCGCCGGGTCACGCGACACCGTCGGGACCCATGCCACGACGGAGCGCGGGGCCGGACACCGCTCACCGGTCCGAGGGCCGTCCCGCTCGAGAAGGTCTCCGGCTGCCGATCGACCCTCGGCGTCACACGGTCGCACCCGCGGCCGCACACCTCCGACGACCGGGTGGGCCCTCCCGCTCCGGGGAGCGCTTCCCGGAGCACGCAGAGGGCACGACGGCCGTCGAGAGGTCCGGACAACGAGGAACCCCCGGGTCGTGGGCCCGGGGGTTCTGCGTGGAGCGGGCGCCGGGGATCGAACCCGCTCCCCTCACCCGGGACTCACCGACGCTTCGGCGCGGAAACCCGTGCTGATCTGCTGAAACGATCTCCTCCCCACCTGGCCCGACGCCGTCCCGACGGGTCCGTGAACACCGCTGTCGACCGGTTGGCTTCAACGGTTCGGGTTGGCCCCATTCTCCGGCTCGAGGTGGCCCCGGCTTCCGGGCCGAGGCGGCCCCGGCTCACAACCGGCTCATCGCGGGGGTGGGTGCACCCGGGGTCCGTCGGCTTCCGAGGTCACGACAAGGGGTTCGGGCTCGGCTGCGCTCCTGCCCGAGCGTGACGAGACGTGCGCCGCGGCACGAGCTACGCACCCTCGTTGTCGCCACGCAGGGAATGGGTCATGCTCTGCAGGATCCGGAAGGCTTCCGACTGCTCGGTCTCTGTCAGGCCGGCCAGCATCCGGGCCTCGACGGACCGGACGGCTGCGCTCGCCTTCTCGAGGCTTCGTTGGCCGCGAGGCGTGAGCCGCGCGGGAAGCACCTTCCCGACGGGTGCCTCCGCGGGCCTGGTCACGTAGCCGTCTCGTTCCAGGGTCTGGAGCAGCGCGTTCATCGTCTGGCGTGTCACGAACGCGCCCCTCGCAAGCTCGGAGTTCGACAAGCCGGGCCGTTGCGCCAGCAGCTCGAGGCAGGCGTAGTGCGTCACGCTCATCCCGAGCGGCCGCAGCACTTTCTCCATGGCCGCACGGAGGGCGCTCGACGCTTCTTTGAGCAGGTAGCCCAGCGACGTCTCCAGGTCGACGCCGACACCTTCTTGACTCATGTCAGTATTCTGACATAGATTCGCATGTCAGAATACTGACACGGCAACGAGGAGCGTTACCATGCCCGCCACCGGCCCCGACTTCATCTCGCTCCAAGTGCGCGACCTCGACGCTTCACAGGCGTTCTACGAGCAGTACCTGGGCCTCGTCCGCTCGCCGGCCGGACCCCCGCACGCCGTCGTCTTCGAGACGAAGCCGATCGCGTTCGCACTCCGCGACGTCATTCCCGGCACCGACCTCGCATCCGTTGCCCGGCCCGGCATCGGTGTCGCGATCTGGCTCCACGCCACCGACGTCCAGGCCATCCACGACGCGCTCGTCGCCGACGGTCACACCATCGTCTCCGCACCGATCGACGGCCCCTTCGGTCGGACCTTCACCTTCACCGACCCCGACGGCTACCACGTCACGCTCCACGACCGCGCTTGATCGACCAGGCGTCACCGGACGATTCCATGCGAACACGTTCGGCTGGGCGAGTCACTGCGAAGGGTTGGCCCACGAGGGAGCATCAGGGCCGCTCTCCGGTGAACGGTGACCTCCTGTCGGCTCCGGGCGAGTGATGTGCCGAACCTCGGGGTGGACGCTGCCGCCGAAACCCAAGGTGTCCATTCATCCCCGGCGGATGGGGCCGCCCCCGCAGGCGCGGGCGCCACGGTTGTGGCGGGCGTTTCGGCTCCCGCTCGTTGCCCGTGGACCCGGGCCGCGCGGATCGCTCCACGGAGAGCCTCACCGGGGACCACGAAACCCCACCGGGCGGGGCTGTACGAGGCCTCGGTGGAGTGGACAACGCAGAACCCCCGGGTCGTGGGCCCGGGGGTTCTGCGTGGAGCGGGCGCCGGGGATCGAACTCGCGCCCCTCGCTTGGGAATCACCGACGCTTCCGCACGGAAAACCGCTCTGATCTGCGGAAACACCTTCCTCCCCGGCTGGCCCGGAGGAACCGTGAACACCGCTGTTGACCGGTGTTGCCCGCTCCGAAGGGCACGGATGGGGCACGGCCATCGAGCCCCGGTCGTCTTCGGGGGCCCGAGGAAGGGCACGAGCGTTTACGAGAGCCCCGGGGCCTCCTGTCGATGGAGCGGGTCTCTACGCGAACAGCGATTCTCAATCGTCGGCTTGTAGGTTCTGGATATGGCTGGTGATTGGCGGGTGGATCGGATCGGGGCCGCGCTGAGGGGTGAGAACCCGACTGTGCTGCGACGGTTGACGGCGGGGTTCGCGGTGATCGGGGATGTTCAGTTCCTGCCGGGCTACTCGGTTCTGCTCGTGGATGAGCTGGAGGTGCAGCGGCTGTCGGACCTGCCGAGGGCGAAGCGGCTGGCGTTCCTGTCCGACATGGACCGGCTCGGTGAAGCGGTCGAGCGTGTCTGCCGGCGGCTGGACCCGGCCTTCCTGCGGGTCAACCTGGAGATCCTGGGAAATACGGACCCGTTCCTGCACGCGCACGTCTGGCCGCGGTTCGCGTGGGAGCCCGCCGATGTGGTGGGTGCCCCGGTGTGGCTTCATCCGCGTGAACGGTGGAGCGAGGAGCGGTCCGGGCTCGGTCCGCAGCATGACGCACTGCGGGAGGCGATCGGCGACGAACTGGACCGGCTGCGCTCGTCGACCTGACGCACACCGGGCACGATCACACGAGGACGGGGAGATCAACAGAGGAGGGTGTGTCTCATCCTCAGAAGTAGCTGGGGAGATTCGAGAGGCACCATCATTGGCGACCGGCTGACCATCACAACGGCGAGCAGGAACTGGCGGCGCCGCCGAGCACTACGGTGCGCGAACGACTGGCGCTGCCCGGATGCCGATGCGTCCAGGGCCTGTGGCCTACGCGGCGTGAGTGTCCGTTCCGCGCAGGATGTACAGGTCGTCACCGAAGACGGCGGAGATCTGGATCCGGCCGCCAAGAGCGGCGACATAGCGGGCGATGGCCTCCACGGTGGAGACCTCTCCGCGCTCGATCTGCGAGATCCGGCTCTTGGTCACGCCCATCAGTTCCGCGACGTCGCTCTGCGTCAGGCCAAGAGACTTGCGACGCTCGGCAAGCCGATGCCCGTCGATGTACGCCTGGTTGCGCTTGCGGGCCTCGGCCACAGCCTCTTCGCCGCCGGCACCCGCAACAACCTCGGCACGTACATCGCTCCACTTGGGAAACTTCTTCATTGCTGTCCCTCCTCGGCTTCGCGTTCCTTCACGTACTCGACGTACAGCTCTTCCGCGCGTGAAATCGCCTGGCGGTACCAGGTCGACCAGTTCCCCGATTTGTCACCGCCCACCAGCAGGATCGCCGAACGCCACGGGTCGAAGACGAACAGGAGGCGGATCTCGGAGCGGCCTGCGGAGCCGGGGCGTAGTTCCTTGAGGTTGTGGACCTGCGACCCTTCGAGCCGATCAACGAGCGGGCGGCCCAGGCCGGGGCCACCTTCCGCAAGCCGGTCGATGGCATCCACGACCTGCGCCTTCGATTTCTCGTCCAAGGCGTTGATCCAGGCGAGGATCTCATCGGTGACGCGGATCTCCCACTCCTCCATGCAGGAAGTGTAGCAAATTCTCTACTTTTGATGGATCCCCGGCGCCGGCGGCGGCCACATGTCCGGTGACGACCATCTGCCGACGGGCGGCCTGCTTCTACTGGACGCTCAGGTTCATTGCCAGCGGTCCCTTGCTCCTGCACGGCTGTCGTTCGCCGAGGACGAAGAGTGCTGCCAGACGATTCTGCCGCGAAAGTCCTGGCAGGCTCGGACACAACGAAGCCCCGGGTCGGGGTTAGGTCCCTGACCCGGGGCTTTGCAGTGGAGCGGGCGACGAGAATCGAACTCGCGCTCTGAGCTTGGGAATCACCGACGCTTCCGCACGGAAAGCCGCCCTGATCTGCGGAAACGCCTTCCTGTCCGCCCGTCCCGGAGGCTCCGTGAACACCGCTGTTGACCGGTGTTGCCCGCTCCGAAGGGCACGGATGGGGCACGCCTGCCACCGCTCGGCCCCGTGTCCGGCGCAGGAACACGGAGCGAGCAACGATCTCGCATGCCTATCCGAAAACACCCCCGCAGGCGCGGGGAGCACTCGCGGCGCATCTCGACCAGGCCGTACTGGACGGGACCACCCCCGCAGTCGCGGGGAGCGCGAGATGGACGAGCACGACGGGCGGCTGGGCCTGGGACCACCCCCGCAGGCGCGGGGAGCACCAAATCCACACCGGGCCGGAGGAGCACGACGGGGGACCACCCCCGCAGGCGCGGGGAGCACGCGAGCTGCGTCACGCCGCGCGTGACGTGGATGGGACCACCCCCGCAGGCGCGGGGAGCACGAGCACGGCCTCGGGGTGTGCCCGGTGGTGCGGGGACCACCCCCGCAGGCGCGGGGAGCACCGCACCGCCGACATCACCGTCTCGGAGCTGGAGGGACCACCCCCGCAGGCGCGGGGAGCACCCGTGACCGGCCGGGACCCAAGGGCAGCACCCGGGACCACCCCCGCAGGCGCGGGGAGCACCGCCCCGTCCGGGGCGACCACGGGGCGGCTGGCGGACCACCCCCGCAGGCGCGGGGAGCACCCGATGCCGAATCCCCCGCCGGGCACGATGTCGGGACCACCCCCGCAGGCGCGGGGAGCACCCCGAGAGGGTGGGGGCCGTTGTCACACTCCAGGGACCACCCCCGCAGGCGTGGGGAGCACGCTGTCGGCGGCCTCCGTCAACGAGGCCAGCCAGGGACCACCCCCGCAGGCACGGGGAGCACCTCTACAGCGACAGCGACGTGACGGTGCAGGAGGGACCACCCCCGCAGGCGCGGGGAGCACGTGAGGAGGTTGTCCATGGTGGTCAGCCGATCGGGACCACCCCCGCAGGCGCGGGGAGCACCCATCCGCCGCGTGCCCCGCGAACGCCGTCGGGGGACCACCCCCGCAGGCGCGGGGAGCACCCACGGTCGCGTCGGTGGGGTGGGCTTATGGCGGGACCACCCCCGCAGGCGCGGGGAGCACGCGGCGGCGTCGGCGGTGCGTACGGCGCACTCGGGACCACCCCCGCAGGCGCGGGGAGCACCGCAGGTGGTTGGAGAACACGCGGATGTCCTCGGGACCACCCCCGCAGGCGCGGGGAGCACGCTCAAGCACGTTCCGTTCGATGGTCTGGATGGGGACCACCCCCGCAGGCGCGGGGAGCACCTAGATCAAATCTTTCTCGATCACACGGAGGAAGGACCACCCCCGCAGGCGCGGGGAGCACGACCGCGGCGATGGTGTCGGCCGGCATGTACCGGGGACCACCCCCGCAGGCGCGGGGAGCACACGTCGCGATCCTCTGGGGCCCGACCTGTTCAGGGACCACCCCCGCAGGCGCGGGGAGCACGGCCGAAGAGATGGCCGCGATTCGGATGGAGGGGGACCACCCCCGCAGGCGCGGGGAGCACAGCTCCGTGGGGCTCACGTCCCCGGCGATCCAGGGACCACCCCCGCAGGCGCGGGGAGCACGATTTCCGGAAATCGGTGTGCACTCGTGTTGAGGGACCACCCCCGCAGGCGCGGGGAGCACTCGCGGGTGCACCGGCGCAGTACCTCGTGCAGGGGACCACCCCAGCAGGCGCGGGGAGCACTCAAGTCGGCCCGGGGCGGCAGCATGACGCCTTGGACCACCCCCGCAGGCGCGGGGAGCACATTTCGGGGTCACTTGGGAAAGAAACAACAGAGGGACCACCCCCGCAGGCGCGGGGAGCACCGATCTGACGACCGGGGAGACCACTGCGGAGGAGGGACCACCCCCGCAGGCGCGGGGAGCACGACGGCTACGCGCGGATGTGGCTGCGCCCGGAGGGACCACCCCCGCAGGCGCGGGGAGCACTCCCACCACAGATCAGGCGCTTTTCACAGGGTGGGACCACCCCCGCAGGCGCGGGGAGCACCAGCGGATCGGAGTCCTTGCCGTACCGGTTGAGGGACCACCCCCGCAGGCGCGGGGAGCACTTCAGCCAGTTGTCGATCGGCTGCCCGAGGTTGGGACCACCCCCGCAGGCGCGGGGAGCACCGTCGAACCGCAGGCACCAGGCCGTCAGATCGAGGGACCACCCCCGCAGGCGCGGGGAGCACGACGAGACGGGCACGTGGACCGAGGCGAACAAGGGACCACCCCCGCAGGCGCGGGGAGCACCGGCCTGATCGCGTTCCTTCCGGTCCTGCTCGGGGACCACCCCCGCAGGCGCGGGGAGCACAGTCCTCAAGGTCCCCGCGACGGGCGGACCCCGGGACCACCCCCGCAGGCGCGGGGAGCACACCTGGGCCGACCTCGCCCGCGCATTCGCCCCGGGACCACCCCCGCAGGCGCGGGGAGCACCTCGGCGCGGCCCCGCTCACCCTCAGCCAGTCGGGACCACCCCCGCAGGCGCGGGGAGCACACCCCCGAGCAGATGCGGATGATGCACGCCCTGGGACCACCCCCGCAGGCGCGGGGAGCACCACCACGAGGTCGGCCGTGCGCTCCGTCGCGAGGGACCACCCCCGCAGGCGCGGGGAGCACGATCGAACATCCCCGGTGTACGATCCGCACATGGGACCACCCCCGCAGGCGCGGGGAGCACAGACCTTCGGACATCAGCTGACTCACGGCGGAGGGACCACCCCCGCAGGCGCGGGGAGCACGCCGCGTGGGCGTCCCGGGCAGAGCTGGAGGAGGGACCACCCCCGCAGGCGCGGGGAGCACAGGAGCCGACCTGCGTCTTTATCCCGCCGGGAGCCTGTTTTTACTCACTAGCAGAGATTCCGACATAAGGTGCAATCCTGGTCTTTCGCTCGAAAGGTGGAGCCGGTTTCCCGACCCTACCGGTTCCCGAAGCGCCGTCGTTTGGCCGCTTTGCTCCAGCCCTGGCGCGGGGGGTTCGGGGCGCGTGTCTCTCCGGTGGGCCGTCCGGCACTCGGGCGGTGGATCAAGGTCAGACCCTCGTGGTCGATGGGGTGCCAGGCGTGGTCGTGGCTCTCGAAGGTGAAGCCCTGTTCGTTGTTGGTCTGGTAGGCGAGCAGGGCCCGTCCCTTTCCCGAGTACTGGCGGACCTCGGCCCACAGGATGTCCCGTACGCGGGCCGAGGGGGCGCCCAGGAAGACCCCGGGGGAGATCTCCAGCAGCCAACGGGTGAGGAACCCGCGCAGGCCGCTGGGGCAGTTGGCGAGGATGATGACGGTCACCAGATGGGTTCCTCACCGTGGTTGCGCCCGCTTTCGACGTGGAGGTCCCCGTCGCCCAGCAGGGTCACCCGGTCCGGGGAGTCCCCCGTATCGCGGGTTCCGTCGTAACCGAGCAGGTTCCTGATGTCCTTCACGCAGCGGTCGAGGAGACCGGTCTGGTTGATGCGGTCCCGCAGCGCCCTTCGGGTGCGGGTGGCCACGTCCTCGGTGCCCTCCGCCGCCGCGTCGAAGGCGGCGGGGATCGCCACGTCGGTCTTGTAGAGGTCGGCCACGTCCAGGACGAAGGAGCGTTCGTGGCCGGAGTGCACGAACCCCAGTCCCGGCGAGCAGCCCAGGGCGGTGACCACGGCGTGCGCGATGCCGTACATGCACTGGGCGGCGGCCGTCACCCCCTGGTTCGGTGCGTCCCCGGCGGAGAAGTCGTCGCGGTTGTACTCGCGGCGACGCCAGGGCACGCCGGTGCGGGCCGATTCCCGGCGGTAGCACTCCTTGAGGCGGCGGCCCTCCCTGCTGAGGAGGTCCTGGCGGGTGCAGCCGGCCGGGTCCTCGTCGGGGAAACGCAGGCGGTACATGGCCCGCGCCACCTCCAGGCGGGTGCGGCGGTTCGCCCACGCCGTGGCCTGCGCCTCGACCAGCCCGGAGGAGCGGGTCAGGGCCCGGCCGCCGGCGTAGAAGCGCACGCCCTGCTCGCCGACCCACACGACTCCGGCGCCGCACTCGCCGAGGACGGACATGGCCTGGTGGGTCACCCGGGTGCCGGGGCCCAGCAGGAGGGTGCCGATGGTGGCGGACGGTATGTGGGTCACCCCGTCGGCGTCCGTGGCGGTGATCGCGTTGTCCTCGCGGTGGACGGTGCACCGTTCCAGGTAGACGAACGAGACCCGATCGCCGATCCGGGTGAGGTCACGGGGTGATGAGGTGCTTCTGCGGCTGACGGTGCTCATCGCTCACCGCACCGGGGCGAGGGTCATCAGGCCGCACCCGTACGCCTTGGACTTGCCCAGTCCGTGGGTGAGGGTGCGGCGGAAGGCGTCGATGTCGGTGATGCGCAGGTGGCCGTCGAAGGTGACGCAGACGAAGCGGACATCGTGTCGCGGGGTGTTCTCGCCCCGCTTGCGGAACCGGAGGGGGGACTTGGTGTGCGCGATCACCTCGTGCTCGTCCCCGTGCTCGGTCAGTCGTTGGTCGGCCGGTTTCCGGGTGACCTCGAAACCGGCCCGCTCCTGGCGCTGCAGCAGCCAGCGCACCTGGTGCTCCGGGGTCAGGTGTGCGGTCCGCTTCGTCTTGACCTCGCGGGTTTCCCCCGGTTTACGGGTGTGGTGAACGGGGTTCGCCGTGAGCCGGAACGCCCAGGTGTCACCCGTCGTGAGTCTGTCCAGGAACTCGCCGTAGGCGAAGGTCGTCCATCCCGGTTCCTCGATTGTGGGCCAGCCGGCCTGTTCGACGAGGTGCGTCAGGTCGGGGCGGGTGGGGCTGACCAAGAACAGGTCGGCCCGCCCCGACGTGTGGTGGTCCACCCGCCACAGCACCCGGGGTCCTTCGCCGTCCCGGGGTGGGAGTTCGGGGAAGGCCATGTTCACGGCGCCGTGCATGAAGTGGGGTGATCCGAGAAGCCGACGTGCCCCGGTGCGGGCGGTGTTGATGCGGAAACGCGTCAGGTACATCAGGAAGTCCTCGGGAGGCTCTCCGTCGCGCTGCCGGTGGGCGGATCGACGGGACGGAGGGCAGCGGTCGGATCGTGGCGTGGAGGGGCGTCGGTTTGTCCGGTGAGGACGCCCCGCAGGGCGTACTGCCGGTGGCGCGGGTCGAAGCTGACGGGCTTGTCCCGCAGGGACAGGTGCGGGGTCTGGTCCGGCGGGCAGTCGAGCAGCAGGTTCAGCGACTCGGGGCCGTCCGGGCCGCCCCCGTACCCCGCCGTTCGTGCGAGCTGCTCGACGTACCACTTGGACGCCTGCCACTCGGCTCCGCGCAGGGCCTCCTCCAGGGAGACGCCCTCCAGCGGCTCTCCCATGTCCAGGGGG
>NZ_VKHS01000001.1 GCF_014141525.1 Streptomyces calidiresistens | reverse complement strand
CGTCCCGCCCCTCCGGGTCCGGCGACGCCTCCACCGACTCCGCCGCCCCCTCCCTGGTCGGCCGGGAGTGGGAGGTCGAGGTCGGCCCGGTCGCCCACGGCGGACACTGCGTCGCCCGTACCCCCGAGGGGCGCGTGCTGTTCGTTCGGCACACCCTGCCCGGCGAACGGGTGATCGCCCGGGTCACCGAGGGACACGAGAAGTCCCGCTTCCTGCGCGCCGACGCCGTCGAGATCCTGGAGGCGTCCAGGGACCGCGTCACCGCGCCCTGCCCCTACGCCGGCCCCGGCCGGTGCGGCGGGTGCGACTGGCAGCACGCCAAGCCCGGTGCCCAGCGCCGCCTCAAGGGTGAGGTCCTCACCGAGCAGTTGAGCCGGCTCGCGGGCATGACCCCCGAGGACGCCCGCTGGGACGGCACCGTCGAGCCCGCTCCCGGCGACAAGGTCCCGGCCGGTGAGGTCCCGGCGTGGCGCAGCCGAGTCCAGTACGCCGTGGACGCCGAGGGACGCGCCGGCCTGCGGCGCCACCGCTCCCACGATGTGGAACCGATCGACCGCTGCCTCATCGCGGCCGAGGGCGTCTCCGAACTGGGCGTCGAGCGCCGGGAGTGGCCCGGCATCGCCTCCGTCGAGGCCATCGCAGCCACCGGCTCCGGCGACCGCCAGGTGGTGATCACCCCTCGCCCCGGCGAGCGGCTGCCACTGGTCGAACTGGACCGGCCGGTGTCGGTGCAGCGGGTGGAGGAGCGCGACGGCTCCGTCCACCGCGTGCACGGCCGCCCGTACGTCCGTGAGCGGGCCGACGACCGCACGTGGCGGGTGAGCGGCGGCGGCTTCTGGCAGATCCACACCCGTGCCCCGGAGGTACTGGTGGACGCCGTGATGCGCGGCCTGTTGCCCCGCAAGGGGGAGACCGCCCTGGACCTGTACTGCGGCGTCGGCCTCTTCGCCGGCGCGCTGGCCGACCGGATGGGGGAGACCGGTGCGGTGCTCGGCATCGAGTCCTCCGCCCGCGCGGTGCGCGACGCCCGCCAGAACCTCGCCGACTTCGAACGGGTCCGCATCGAACAGGGGAAGGTCGAGGGGGTGCTGCCGCGCACCGGCATCACCGAGGCCGACCTCGTCGTGCTCGACCCGCCCCGTGCGGGCGCCGGACGCAAGGTGGTCGAGTTGATCGCCGGACTCGGCCCTCGCCGTATCGCGTACGTCGCCTGCGACCCGGCCGCCCTCGCCCGCGACCTGGCCACTTTCCGCGACCACGGCTACCGCCCCCGCTTCACCCGGGCCTTCGACCTCTTTCCGATGACCCATCATCTGGAGTGCGTCGCGATCCTCGAACCGGCCGCAAAGGCCTCCTGACCTGCGGTTTCGCGCGTGCGCATTATGTGCGTTGTGGGCGTTACGGGCGATATCCTGACGCTCGTGACGCTCATTTGACGCTCGTTCCGACGGTGCGTCAGCTGCCTGATCGTGCAGGTCGTGCCGGGTGGGGGGCGTGCTCCCGCAGGCCGACTTTGCGGAAACTTGAAGCAAATCCGCCCGAGTTCCCGCCGGCGGTTCGACAGGTCGAACCGCCGGGGGAGCGGGCGCTCCTCGGGTTGGCCCGCAGGGCTCCGGTGTTCGGGAAGAGCCTTGGCGCAACTTCCCCTGTGTTCCCCGTGCCCGGGGAGCACAGGGGGAATGGTGGCGGCCCGGGGCCGGGTGGTGGGCCCTCCTCTCGACCCGGGGCGAGAGAGAGGAGGGGGCTGTCGATGAAGCGCGCACAAGGAGCAGGGCATCCCGCTTACGAGGGGAACATGGCCCACCGGTGAATCGGAGACTCCCGTTGCGCGGACCGTCCCCGCTCGCGCGGGGAACACGATATTGGGAAACGCCGGGGCCACCCCCCGCTCGGGCGGGGAACACGTGGACGGTGACGGCCACGCCCGGAATGATGTGTCGGTACCAGACATCGTGGTGGCGGAGCCCGGGAGGGGCGCACGCTTTGTGGTTCCCCGGCGAACCGGAATTGTCGTGGCGCCCCCTGCCACCTCGTGGGCGGCCCCGTGCGGCACGATCTTGCCGCCCCCCGGTACGTCAGGACAGCCGCAGGTCGGGACTGTAGACGTCCAACCAGGTGGCGAAATCCAGGGTCCGCTCCAGACCCAGTCGGGTCAGCCGGTCCATTCCGGCCGCCTCCCGTCCGGTCGCGGTCTCCAGCCAGCCGCGGTCGATCAACAGGAACACCTCGTGGTTCCGGCGGGCCAGCAACTCCTTGGCCTGTTCCTGGAGTTCGGTGAAATAGTACGGGTCCTGGGTGGAGGGGTAGGCGCTCTTGGGTCGCAGGGCGACCGAGTTGGGCAGAACGTCCCTCACGGCGCCGCGCAGCAGACTCTTCTCCCTGCCGTCATAGGTCTTGAACAGCCATGGCGCGTTGTAGACGTACTCCACGATGCGGTGATCGCAGAACGGCACCCGGACCTCCAGCCCGACCGCCATGCTCAGCCGGTCCTTTCGGTCGAGGAGGAAACGCATGAACCGCGTCAGATGCAGGTAGATCATGACCCGCATCCGGTACTCGAAGTCGTCCTCGGGGCCGTCGGTGTCCTGAAGTCGCCGGATCTCGCCGAGCGCGCTCTCATACTGCTCCCGCCGGTACTCCTCCAGTTTCAGATCCGACCAGAGTCCCGGCCGGATGCCGGTGCCGTCCTTGTCGAAAGCGCCGATGTTGAAAACGATCCACGGGAAGGTGCGGGCCTGCTGGATCTCAGGGATGTGCATGTGCTTGTATCCGCCGAAAATCTCGTCCGCCGCCTCGCCGGAGAGCGCGACGGTGGAGCGTTTGCGTATCTCCTTGAAGAGGAGATAGAGCGAGAAGTCGATGTCCCCCATGCTGATCGGCAGGTCACGGGCGGTGATGGTGGCCCGACGGATGTCGGGATCGGCCAGGGCCTTGGCACCGATCACGATGTCGGCGTGGTCGGAACCGACGTGCTCCGCCATCGCCTTGACGAAGGGCGCGTCCACCGCGTCCCGCAACTCGTCGGGCCGGAAGTTCTCGGCCTGGCCGGTGAAGTCCACCGAGAAGGTTCGTACCCGCTCCTCGCCCAGATGGGCGGCGGACAGCGCCGTGAGGGTACCGGAGTCCAGGCCACCGGAGAGCAGTACACAGCGCGGTACATCCGCGACGAGTTGTCGCCGCACCGTGTCGTCGAGCAGCTCGCGGACCGTGGCGACGGTGGTGGCGACATCATCGGTGTGCGGTCGGGTCTCCAGCCGCCAGTAGGTGCGTTCGCGCAGCCCGCCGGAATCGAGGGTGACCAGAGTGCCGGGCTCGACCTGCCGCATTCCCGCCCACAGACAGTGGCCCGGGGTGAAGGCGTAGGAGAGCGATTCCCGGATGCCATCCACGTTGACCACCCGCTGGGCGAGCGGGTTGGCCAATATCGCCTTGGGCTCGGAGCCGAAGAGCAGGCCGCCGGGAACGGGGTGGTAGTAGAGCGGCTTGATCCCCATTCGGTCCCGGATCATCACCAACTTGCGGCTTCGGGCGTCCCAGAGGGCGAAAGCGTACATCCCGTTGAGCCGGTCGACCAGCGTCTCGCCCCACCGCAGGTAGCCGCGTAACACCACCTCGGTGTCGCTGGAGGTTGTGAATCGTTCCCCCTGCCGGACCAGTTCCTCGCGCAGCTCGGTGAAATTGTACGTTTCACCGCTGTATACCAGAGCCACCTCGCCGTCGGGGGTCTGTACTGACATCGGCTGCCTGCCCCCGGGCAGGTCGATCACCGCGAGCCGGCGGTGTCCGAGGGCGGCGTTGCGGCCAACCCAGGTACCGGAGGAGTCCGGACCACGGCAGGCCATGGTCCCGGTCATCGCGTCCAGGGTCTCGCGTTCCCGGGTCAGGTCCCGATCGAACGAGACCCAGCCGGTTATTCCGCACATCTGCGACCTCCCGGGTCGTCGGACTGATTTCGTGGGGCGGGCGGGAGTCAGGCGCCGCGGCGTCGGGGAGGTGCTTCGCTCTCCCCGATGTGCTTGTCGATCCAGGCCGTCAGTGGCGCGGTCGCGGTCCAGATCTCCCGCACTCGCTCGATGGCCTCGCGTTGGTGCATCCACTTCTCCACCGGGTACTCCTTGACCACCACCGCACCCTTCCAGCGCAGGAGTTCGGCGCGCGGGTGGTCGGCCGCGTACCCGGCGGGCACCCGTTTGAGGACCGGCGGCATCCCTGGCCCCACCGGCAGATCCTTTGCGTCGAGCCGCTGGCGGAGCGACTCGAACTCCTTCGCCGCCGCCGGGTCGTTGATCGCTCTACGGAAGCGGGTGATCTGGTCCGGGGCCAGGGCCATCGCCCCGCCGGCCAGCCGCATGTCATCGGCGCTGATCCGCAGGAAGGAACCGACTCCGCCGACCGCCCGATCGCTGGTGGTCACGCCCACCCACGTCTTGTACGGGGACTTGTCCTTGGAGAATCGGACGTCGCGGTGGGGGCGGAAGGTCCGCAGAGGGCCGAACTCGTCCTCCAGATCCGCCATCAGCCGGCGGACCGGTTCCTTAACGTGGGTTTCCCAGACCGTCCGATGGGCCTCCCAGTAGGCTTTGGAGTTGTCGCACTCCAGTCCTTCCAGGAAACTGAACATCTCCGGTGGAAAACCAGTGAAGGACGGAGTTCCGTGCGTCTCCTCCTCAGTCGTCACTTCCGCTGACCTTCCTGTTGTATTCCAGTGCGTCGGACATCCATGTACCGAACGCCTGCTCCGACTCGATGCCGTGGGCGTCCACGATGATCCAGCCCTTGGCCATCTTCTTTCCCTGCATTTCCGGCCAGTCCGCTCCCTCACGCGCGAGAAATTCGTCGGTCCGTCCGGGATCGCACCGCAGCATCATCTGGCCCTCGGCGTTGGCAGTAACCGCCATTTTTCCGTTCACCATAAAGGCGAGACTGCCGAACATCTTCACCTCACGCACCTGCGGCTGATCCGAGAGTGCTTCCCGAATCCGGTCCGCGAGTTCCGCGTCGTAGGCCATGCGTGATCCTTTCTAGGCCGTGGTGTCGAGGCGCAGCGACGGGTCGCCGCTCCACTCGAGGAGGCCGTTGTCGTAGAGCGCGACGTCGGTGATTCCGAGCATCTTCAGGGCAAAGGCGTCGATGGTCGCGTCCACTCCGGCCGCGCAGTACGCGATGACCTTCCCCGCCTTGGTCACACCGGCCTCGTCGAGTCTCGCGGCCAGCTGCCCCTTGCGGAGGAAGCCCCCGGTCACCGGATCGATCAGCGCTCCCGCCGGGACGTTGACGCTGGACGGTATGTGGCCGGAACGTCCGTGTGCCACCGGTACCTCCCCGGCGTGTTGCTCGGGTGAGAGGGCATTGACCAGGCAGACGGTGGGATCCTCGGTCGCCAGCCGCACCTCCTCCAGGCCGACGAACAGTTCCGGACGGGGCCGCGGTACGAAGGTGCCGCGCTCCGGATGCGGTACTTCGGTGGCTACCGGTCGCCGCTCCGCCGTCCATTTGCGCCACCCGCCGTTGAGTACGGCGGCCCTGTCGTGGCCGAGGGAGTGGAGCATCCACCACAGCCGGGTCGCGAAGGCGGTGTGCGCCCGGTCGTAGAGGATCACGGTGTCCTCGCTGCTGATGCCCAGCTCTTCCAGGCGTCCGGCCAACGTCCCGGACTCCGGGATGGCGAAGGGCCGGGGCCGGTCGAGGTCCGCGAGTTCTGTGAGCAGGTCGGCGAATACCGCTCCGGGGATGTGTCCTTCGAGGTAACCGTCCCGGCCGGGGCCCAGGTCGACACCGCCCTCCGGCAGCGGACGGACATTCACCGTGCAGTCCACGATGACCAGGCCCGGCCGGCCCAGGTTCGCTTCGAGCCAGTCGGTCTCGACCAGCGCCGAGTCGAGGGTTCCGTTGGGGTGAGTGGTCATGACGCCTCCTTGGCGGCAGATCCGTCGGGATGAAGCGGGTGGGTCACCGCAGCCGGCCGTTTGCCCGGTTATCCCGCGGCAGGCACGGGCTCCGGGGTGGACTCGGCGACCTGGCCCCGGGGCAGCAGTGCCGTGGCGAGCACGGCGATGAGCAGGGTGCAGCCCGCACAGATCAGGTACGCGGTGTGGGTGGCATCGACGAACGCTTCGTTGACGGTCGGGAGGAATTCCACCGGGCTGATCGGGAGCGCGGCCGGCGCGTCCGGGTCCTCGCCGAGGCCGACGCCGGCCCCGCCGAACCCGTCCGCGATCTCCCGTCCGTCGGTAGCCGGAACGCCCAGGTCGACGAGGGCGTCGACCACCGAGTTCTTGAACCGGCTGATCACCACCGTGCCCAGCACCGCGGCACCCGCGGTGAAGCCCGCGATCCGGGTCGTGTTGATCACCGAGGAGCCCAGGCCCGCCCGCTCCGGCGGCGTGGAGGCCATCACGGCCAGGGTCAGTGGGGCGAACATACAGCCGATACCCCCGCCCACCAGGCCCAGCTTCCACCAGACGTCGGCGAAGCCGCTCGCGGGTTCGACGGTGGTCAGCAGCAGGAAGCCCACGGTCACCAGAACGGCGCCGACGATGATCGGGACACGAGGACCGATCCGTCCGGCCAGGGTGCTGGCGGGCGGGGAGAAGAAGAAGATGCCGAGGGTCAGCGGCAGCAGCCGCAGACCGGCGTCGAGTGCGGAGTGACCCTGCACATTCTGGAAGTACTGGGCCATGAAGAACATCGCGCCCACGATGACGAAGCCGAGCAGTGCGGCGATCGCGCCGGAGGTGGCGAAGGTGCGGTTACGGAACAGGTCGAGCGGCAGCAACGGTTCCCGGCTGCGCACCTCCACCGAGAGGAAGGCGGCGAAGAGCATCACCGAGCCCACGAGCAGACCGACGATCAGCAGCGAGCCCCAGCCCTCGCGTTCGCCCTGGATCAGGCCCATGATCAGGCAGAACAGGGCGCCGGTGATGAGGATCTGACCGGGGATGTCCAGGTGCCGGGCGTTCGGGTTGCGGGACTCGATCAGCCAACGGAAGCCGAGGACCAGGGCCACCGCGCCGATCGGTAGATTGAGCAGGAAGATGGCGTGCCAGCTGAACAACTCGATCAGCACTCCGCCGACCAGCGGACCCAGTGCCAGCGCGACGCCGGAGACGGCGGTCCAGATGCCAATCGCCTTTGCGCGGGAGTGGGCGGTGCTGAAGGTGGAGACCAGCAGGGCGAGGCTCGCCGTCTCGATCGCGGCGGCCCCGATGCCCTGTGTGACCCGGCCGATGATCAGAGTGGTGAAGCTGTCGGCGAACCCGCAGAGCGCGGAGCCGACGACGAAGACGACCAAGCCGCTGAGGAAGACGCGTTTGCGTCCCAGCCGGTCTCCCAGGGTTCCCGTCATCAGCATCAGCGCAGCGAACGGCAGCGTGTAACCGTCAACGGTCCACTGAAGATGGGACATCTGCGCGCCGAGATCCCGCTGGATCTCGGAGAGGGCGACGAAGATGATCGATCCGTCGAGTAGAACCACGAACGAACCCAGACTGGTGATCAGTAGGGTGAGTGTTCTGATGCTGCGAGAATTGGTCTCCATGGTGCGGGAGCTCCCTGAGAGAAGCGGTGCCATCAGTCGGCGACCGGGTGTTCCTGGAACTTCGGGAAGAGGCTCAAAAACTGAGGAGGCACGAGGAAGGGGTGGACATCGACGCGGTCCCAGACCTTGTTGATGATGTAGGGCTCGTTCTTCAGCCACTCATCGATCTCTTCGCGGGTCTCGAAGTCCACGATCAGCACTCCGCCGACCATCTTCCCGGCGCCGTCGAGAATACCCCCTCCGAAGAGGAAGGAACCGTCGGTCATCATTTTCTCGCCGTTACTCATATGAGCAGGTCGGACACTCATTCGGCGTTCGAATGTGCCGGGATCCGTGCTGTCAAATGCTATGACTGCGTAGAGCATTACCGTTCTCCTTTCTGTTCCGGGTCTGTTTCGGGCCGCAGGGTCGGTGCCTTACGGCGAGGGCGGGGGCCGAAGTCACTCGCCGATGCGCTGGCCCCAGACCGAGACGGTGACCGGGGTGTAGAGGACGGTGTCCGAGGGCTGCTGGAGCTGGTCGAAGACGGCCTCGATCTCCTTCTCGCCCATCAACCCGACCTTGGTGATGACCGGGGCGAGCTTGGCCATGCTCAGCGATATGGTCCGCATCTCGGGTGTTCCTGCCTGGACGGCCGTCAGTTGGCAGTCGGTACCCAGCAGCTTCAGCCCGGTGCGCCGGAACGCGGGCAGCAGCTTCATGCCGTACCCGGGGTCGGCGCCGCCGAAGTAGAAGAAGGTCTCCAGCGCCATGGCCGCCCGGGTCAGCAGCGGCGAGGGCGGGTCGACCCGCTGGATGCTGCGAATGTCCGCCTCTTCCACGAGGAGGTAGCCGCCCGGCTTGAGGGCCTTGGCGAACTCGCCCAGCACGCGCTCGCGCTCCGGCAAGTGCATCAGCAGGATTTTGCAGTGGACAAGGTCGTAGGCACCCTCCTCCAGCGGGGTGGTGGTGATGTCCTGCCGCCGCACCTCCAGGTTGGGGGCGGTTATCCCCTCCATGTAGGCGGGTTCGATGTCGATGGCGTGGACCTTGCCGAAATTGCCGACCCGGTTGGACAGCCAGCGGGCGATCGAACCGGTACCGGCACCGACCTCGGCACAGGTCCAGCCCTCGCGGACGCCGATCTCTTCCAGGTAGCGGATGGTGGCGGGGTCGGTCAGGGCCGCGACTTGCTCCAGGCGGACCTTCTCGGGGTCGGTCTCGGGCTCTGCGGTGTGCTGCACGTTCGTCAACTCCTCACTGGGGCCGTGACGTCAGACAGCGTGGTTCGAATACCGGGAGTGACCGGGCGACGGAGCGTCAGACGCCGGTCTCGAAGAGCTTGGGGACCTTCATCGCGAGCATCATGTCGCCCTTGACCTTGAGTTTTCCGGTCATGAAGGCACGCATCGCGTCCTGCCGGCCCTCGGCGATCGCCACCCAGGTCTCGCTGGTGGTGATGAAGGTGGTGTCGGGCTCCGGAACCCCGCCGGGGATCAACCGGCCCTGGCCGTCCACAATCTCGAAGGCCCAGACGCCGGGGTCCTCATCGGTGATCTTCCACTGCAGGGTCCGGGTGATGCCCGCGGCGGCCTCGGTGTTGAACCGGGTCGACAGGGCGGAGAAGAGTTCCCCTACGGTCATGGACATGGATCGGCTCCCTTCTGCCGCAGTCCGCTCAGTCCAGGCCGAGCCGGCGCTGGAGGTCGTGGACCGGCGGGTAGACGTCGAACAGTTGGAGGTAGTTGCCCTCCGGGTCCCTCACCCCGAAGGTGCGGCCGGAGCCCATGTCGACGACCGGTGTCCGGATCTCGTAGCCGCCCTCCTGGGCGGTCTTGTAGGCCGCGTCGGCGTCCTCCACGGTGAAGCCCAGCATCAGTCCGCCGCTGGCCACCGGGATGTCCGCCTGGGTCGGCTTGTCGGCCCGGGTCGCCAGGTCCTGGATGATGATGCTGGTGCTGCGCTTGTGAGAACGCAGCCAGACGAAGTCGCCCTCGGGAGTGGTGAACTGCGGTACGACGGTGAAGCCCAGGAGATCCGCGTAGAAGGCCGTGGCGCGATCTACGTCCTCCGCGAGAATGGTGACCGCGTCAAGGTGTGTGGTGAGCACGGTGGTTGTCCTTCCGGTGGGGTCGGCGTGAAGGGTCGCGGGCTGTGCGTGACCCTAGTGAGGGCGACTTACCGACGGCTTACGCCCTGCGATAGTTCACTCGCGTGGGGGCTCGGCGGTGGAATCAGGTGCGGGGGGCGGCGAAGAAATCCCGGTTGACGGCGATCGCGTCGCGCAGCTCGTCCGGTATCTCCTCCTCGGGGTAGATAGCCTCCACCGGGCAGACCGGT
Source organism: Streptomyces calidiresistens (assembly GCF_014141525.1). Classification (GTDB taxonomy): domain Bacteria; phylum Actinomycetota; class Actinomycetes; order Streptomycetales; family Streptomycetaceae; genus Streptomyces; species Streptomyces calidiresistens. The sequence continues at coordinate 51,016 of NZ_VKHS01000001.1, read as the reverse complement.
TCGCAGGCGCTGCAGTCGATGCACTCGGCGGGATCGATGTAGAGCTGCGGCTGATCGCCGAAGCCTGTCGTATCGGGGCCGGGGTGGATGGCGTCGACCGGGCACGCCTCCCAGCAGGCGGCGTCCTTCTGCCCGACGCACAGCCGTGTGATCACATAGGTCATCGCAATCTCCTGTCCGAGAGGGGGAGGGGGGTGGTGTCAGCCGGCCTCGGACAGCTGGAGCCCGGTGGCGGCCGGTTCGATCCGTGGCGTACCGGAGACGGTCGCCGTCAGCCGGGCGGGGGTTCCCTGTTCGGTGAGGCCCATGATCGAGGAGAGATTCCGCGGGTTGAAGAACTCGTCCCAGGGGACGGTGTTCTGGATGACGCCGAAAAACTGGTTGACGGCGTCCTGGTTGCCGCGCATCGCCGCCAGCACGTCCTGGAAGCCCTCGTCGAACGGCTCCATGGCGGCGTGGTCCACGATGAAGTCGTACAGCGGCTTCAACGCCACGTTCCGCCGGTACTCGTAGCGGCGGAGCGCCGTCTCCATCGGCATCCGCCCGGAGAATCCGTCGTCCAGGGCGCGGGCGAGCAACTCCGCATCGCGGAAGGCGTCGGTGATGCCCTGGGCGGTGATCGGGTCCTTGTGGACGCCCGCGTCGCCGACCAGCGCCCAGCCGGGGCCGTAGGGTCTGCGGAAGAAGTTTGGTCGGTTCCCCGCCCCCATGATCCGGTGGGCCGGACGGCCGCCCCGAATGCGGGAGCCGAGGCCCGGGGCGATCTCCTCCACCGTCTTCAGGTAGTGGGCGCGCAGGTCACTGCGGAACTCGGCGAAGTCCCGCTCGGGCCGCTCCACGAAGACCGCCGCCTGGCGGTCGTTTGTCGGGAAGGCGATCACGGTGCCGCCGGGGCGGGTGTAGAACTCCAGGCCCGTCAGCTCCACCTCGTCCCAGTAGGTGTAGTAACCGAACGCCTTGGGCGGCACCACGTGGTACTCGTCCGCTCCGACGGATTGGGCCACGATCGACCGAATGCCGTCTGCGCCGACCACCATCCGGGCCCGCTCGGTGATCGGGATACCGCTCGCCCCCTTGCCCCGCACACCCACCACCCGGCCGCTTTCGATGAGCAGTTCGCGGACGGCGAACCCCTCGCGGACCACGGCGCCGGCCGCAGCCGCGGCGTCGACCAGGATCTTGTCGAGAACCGTGCGCTTGGGCGCGTAGAGGGCGGCGAAGCCGTTGTCCACCGGGTAGGGGAAGCCGGTCAGGGTGAAGTGGCCGTAGCGCTCGAAGTCGAGGTCCAGGTCGATGCGGGTGACCGGCGGGGTGCCCGCTGCCTCGACCTGGCCGAGCAGGCCCCAGCGCCGCAACTGGGCGCTGCCCTCGACAGTGATCATATGAGTGGAGACGGTGTCACTGGGGAATGCCACACGGTCCAGCAGGAGCACCTTGTACCCCTGCCGGGCGAGCAGCATGGCGGTGGGTGCGCCGGATACCCGGGCACCGATCACGATGACGTCATACACAGCGGGTCTTCCTTTCTGCCTGATGGGTGCGGGACCGCCCGGCCCGCGGCGGCGCCGCAGCGGTCAGCCGGTGAGCATGTCCTCGATGCGCCGCCGCCAGATCTCGTACGCGGGCAGCACGCTGATGGCCGGGAGGCCGCCGGCGGCCTCCTCGACGATCGCCGCAGCCTCGCTGCCATCGCGCCCGCAGTAGGTCATGCAGGCGAGGTCGGTGTGGGCGGCCCGGTTACCGGCCCTCTCCCGCCCCCAGGCCGCAGTCGCGGCGCCCCGGGCCAACTGCGGACGGTGGGCGGCGGCATGTGTGAGCAAGGAACGGAGCGCCTGCTCATCGCCGCCGCCGCCGTACGCGGATGCCAGTCCGACGCCGCTCCACAGGTCGGCGTGCCGGTGAGCGGGGAAAGCGGTGATCAGTCGCACCACCCGGTCCACGACGCCACCGCTGGAGAACCACAGCGCGCGGCCGACGCCCTGGTCGAAGCAGCGGCCGCCCTGCGGGGTGAGCCGGGTGGGCAGGGCATGGCGCTCGACGTAGCGGCGGCGTCTGAAGAACGCCTCGTGGAAGCCGTAACCGTCGGCCGTCACCCAGCCCAGCAGGGGATCCAGGCCCGCGAGCTGGGACTCGGGGGTGCGCCGCAGCCGGGCGTAGGCCAGGCCCACGCCTACGTAGACCGGGTAGACATGGGCCGCCCCGGGTCCGTCCACGAAGGCGGTCAGCCGTCGCTTCCACGGGGTCACCGCATCCAGGGCGGCCAAGCCCATGCCCGCGCCTTCGTAGGCGAAGCCGGTCAGCTCCGGTTCCACGGCGTCGAGCCGTTGGACCAGGGCCGAGGTCCGCGGGTCCTCCAGCGCGGCGTGGTAGCCCTCCATCAGCGAACGGGCAACCGGCGCGAAGCGCTGCCATGCCTCGGGGGCGAAGCCCGGCCGGGAGAAGACCGCTTCGGCGGAGGGGATACCGAAGAGAGCGCGGCGGGCGCGTCCGGCGGCGGTCACGCTCCGGCCTCCTTCGTCACGGCGCCCCGGTCACCGGACGAGGCCGGGGACCGGGCGCACCATTGACGGCGGATCTCCCGCCGCCACAGCTCGTAGGCGGGGGCCGCGCCCGCCGGGAACGGACCGAGCCCGGCGTCGTGGGCGACGGCGGCTACCTCGGCCGCGCCCGTGCCCCATACCACCTCACAGGCGAGGTCGGTGTGCGGGGCGGGCATCCCCGACTGCTCACGGAAGACGGAAGCCACGGCGGTGCCGACGGCGAGATCGCCGCGGTACTCCCGCGCCGCCTCGGCGAGAACGGCGATGGCGTTCCGGTCCATCACCCCGGCGGCGTAGGCACAGGCCACACCGATACCGCTCCACAGGTCCGGCTGCCGATGCGACGGGAACGTGCCCAGAGTGGCGATGATGCGCTCCACATTGGCACCGGTGGAGAACCACAGGCTGCGCCCGGCTCCCTGGTCGAATGCCCGGGCCGCGTAGCCGTGCAACCGCCGCGGCGGACGGCGTTCCTCGATCACTTTGCGCCAGGAGAAGAAGCCCTCGTGGAAGCCGTAACCGTCCAGCACCAGCCAACGCAGGAACGGGTCCTGACGGGCCAGGAAGCGTGTGGTGCCGAAAGGCAGCCGTGGAAGGACCAGTCCGGCGCCGATGTGGACCAGGCACCGGTAAGGCGCACCGGGTCCGTGGAGGAAGGCGGGCAGCCGCTTCTTGTTCGGGAAGAGAGCGTCGAGCAGGGTCAGCCCCATCCCCGCTCCCTCGTAGGCGATACCACGCAGTTCGGGTTCCACCGCGTCCAGCAGCGGTACCAGACGGTCATGGCCCGGGTTGTCGAGAGTGAGATGGAAGGAGTCCACCAGGGTCCTGGCGACCGGTTCGAAGGTATGCCAGGTGGCATCCATGTCCTGCTGGACGCCAAAGCGTTCCGCGGCCATCTTGGGGAACGACTCGGCGGAGAGCGGGAAGACGGGCTTGAGCAGGGTGCCGAGCGGCAGTCTCATGGCCTATCCCCTCACCGCTGCGGCGGACTTCTCCGGCGACGGCCCGGCGGGAGCGACGGGGACCGACGACTCCCCGGGGTTCCGCTGGTGGCGGCCGTAGAAGAGCTGGAAGAGCGGACTGGCCATCAGGGTGGTGACGATGGCCATGATCACCATGATGGTGAAGAGAGTCGGGGTGATCAGTCCGGCCTGGAGCCCGATGTTGAGCAGGATGAGCTCCATCAGGCCACGGGCGTTCATCAGGCTTCCCAGGGCCAGCGCCTCCCGTTGCGGTTCGCCGTTGAGCCGTGCGGCGAGCCAGCAGGCGCCGCCCTTGCCGAGGATCGAGATCAGAAGGACGAGGGCGGTCACGCCCCACAGCGCGGTGGTGTTGACCAGCCCTATCTGGGTGTTGAGTCCGGAGAAGACGAAGAAGAGCGGTAGCAGCAAGTTGGTGGTCAGCGGCTCCAGGGCGGTGCGCACCCGTTGGGCGAACAGCCCGCGGGGCATCGCCACGCCGAGGACGAAGGCGCCGAAGATGGCGTAGATGCCGATCAGGTCGGTGATCCAGGCGGCGAGCATCAGCAGGGTCAGCACCACGGCCAGCATGGCGGGGCCGACATTGCCCTCCCGCTCCGCGCGGCTTCCCAACCGGGCGAGCTGCCGCCGCCCGAAGGTGAGGACGACCAACCCGTAGACGATCCCGCCGGCGATGGCCAGCACTGCGATCGAGATGTCCTGCTTGATCGAGGCGAGCACCACGGCGAGCAGGCACCAGGAGACCGCGTCATCCGTGGCCGCGGCGGCCAGGGCGATCGTACCCACGGGAGTACCGGTCATCCGGCGCTCGTAGATGATCCGGGCGAGCATCGGGAAGGCGGTGATGCAGACGGCCGACCCCATGAAGAACATGGCCTGCCAGGACGCGATACCGTCCGGGAAGAAGGTGTCGCCCTGTCGGATCAGGACGAGCGCGGCCAGGCAGCCGAGGACCATGGGCGCGCAGATGCCCGCGAAGGAGACCGACAGCGCGCTGGAGATCCGGTGCCGGATCAGCCTCGTGTCGAACTCCAGGCCGATCAGGAACATGTACAGCACCAGACCGACCTGGCTGGCAACGAAGAGGATCGACATCTCCACTCCGTCCGGGAACAGACGCTCCTGCCAGTCCGGCATGAGGACGCCGAAAAGCGATGGGCCGAGCAGAACCCCGGCGATCATCTCGCCGACCACCTGGGGCTGTCCCACCCGACGGGCGAGCAGGCCGACCACACGGCAGGCCGTGAGGATGACGGCGAGTTGCAGAAAGAAGTGAATGGCAAGATCCGAGTGGGCCATGATCTCCCTCGGTTCGAAAGGGGTTATACGAAGTGGGCGCGGATACGCTGGCGCCAGATCTCGTAGGCGGGTCGCACGCCGTCTGTCGGAAGAGCGGCCAGCGCGGTGTCGGCGATGCGGGCGGCCTCCTTGCTGTCGGTGCCGCAGATCACCCGACAGGCGATCTCGTTGTGCTCGGCCGGGTTGCCCACCTGGTGGCGGGCCTTGGCCGCGACGACGACGCCCTCGGCGAGCCGGTCGCGGTACTCCGGTACGCGGGCCCGCAGTTGGGTGACGGTGGGTTCGTCCACCCCGCCGGTGTAGCCGCAGGCGAGGCCTACCCCGGCCCAGAGGTCACCGCGACGGGTCTCGGGGAAGGCCGCGATGGTGTCGACCACCCGGTCGACCCGCGCGCCGGTGGCAAACCAGATGCTGCGGCCCAGCCCGTGGTCGAAGGCGCTCTGCCCGTAGCCGCTGAGGAAGCGGGGTACGGCGCGTTCCTGCACATGCTGGCGGTGGGCGAAGAAGCCCTCGTGGAAGCCGTAACCGTCGAGTACCACCCAGCTGAACACGTCGTCTTTCAGTCGCCGCCGGAAGGGCTCGGGATTGCCGCGCAGCCGGGCCAGACCCATGCCCGCGCCGAGGTAGACGGCGTACAGGTAGGGAGCGGCCGGGCCCTCGACGAAGCGGCGGGTGCGGTGCTTCCGGGGCAGTAGGTGGTCGAGTGCGGCCAACCCGACCCCGGCGCCCTCGTAGGCGAAGCCACGCCGTTCCTCGGGATAGGCGTCGAGCCGGGTGACCAGCGCCGACTCCCGGCGGTGCAGCAGCGCCAGCGTGCAGCACTCGGTGACCGTGTAGACCACGTGGGAGAGACGTTCCCCCTTGGGCCCCGCGTCGGTGAGTACGGGGAGGTCGGTGGGCGCCACCTGGAACATGGGCCGTATCAGGGTGCCGACCACGCTCATGCCGGGTCTCCCGTCGGGACGGTCGGGACCAGGCCGGCGCCAAGGCGTCGTTGAAGAGTGCCGTAGGCGGGTGCGGCGGGGGAATCGGGTAGATCCTCGAATGCCTCGTCCACCCGGTGGGCTGCTTCGGCGAGGGTGAGGCCGCACAGCACCTCGCAGGCCAGTTCGGTGTCGGCGGTGGGGTTCTCCGCTCGTTGGCGTCCCTTGGCCACGAAGGCGGTTCCCACCGCCATCCGGGGGGCGTGACGACCGGCTGCGGCGCGTAATTCCTCGACGGTGGTGCGGTCCACACCGCCGACGTAGCCGCAGGCGACGCCGACACCGAGCCAGAGGTCGGAGTGCCGGTGGGCGGGGAAGGTTCCGATGACACGGGCGATCCCCGTCGGATCGGCGCCGGCGGTGAACCAGACGCTGCGGCCGATGCCCTGGTCGAAGACCTGCCGGGCGAAGGGCGACAGATGCGTGGGGACCTGCTGTCGCTCGATGAACCGTCGGGGCTTGAAGAACCCCTCGTGGAAGCCGTAGCCGTCCATCACCAGCCATCGCAGTGCCGGATCGTTCAACCGGGCCATGAACGGCTCGGGCCTGCGCCGCAGCCGGGCCAGTGCCTCGCCCGCCCCGATGTGCGCCATGTAGAGGTGCGGGCTGCCCGGGCCCTCCAGGTAGGCGGTGAGCCGGGATCGGCCGGGCAGGAAGCAGTCCAAGCCGGTCAGGCCCATGGCGGCGCCCTCGTAGGCGTACCCGCGCAGTTCCAGTGGGGTACGGTCCAGGCGCCGTACCAGGTCGGGCATGCTGCTGCTGTCGAGGACCGCGTGGTAGCCGCCGACGGCCGCACGGACAGCGGTCTCCAGATGCTTCCAGGTCGGGGAGTCCCCGCGGCTGAAGGCGGTTGCCTCCTTGTCCGGGACGCCCATCACGGCGCGGCGCAGCCGCTTAAGCGACAGGGTCATGGTTCCTCGCTTCGGTCGGTTCGTCTTCGAGCTCGTTGAGCAGCTTCTCCAGTTCGTCGGGAGAGATCCGGGCGAGCAGGGCCTCCAGTTCCCGCTGAGGGGGCTGCGCCGGGTCCGGCTCGGCGGGTGCGGTCGGCCCGGGTGGGCCTCCCGGTTCGCCCGCGCCGATCGATTCCTCCGGTACGAGCAGAGGCAACAGCCGGTCGGCGAGATCGCTGACCGTGATGCCCTGGAGCAGGTCCAGGACCGGCAGTTCCACCCGCAGGGTGGCGTCGATGCGCTGCTTGGTCTCGATGGCCATCATCGAGTCGAGGCCGAGGGCGCCGAGGTCGTCCTGGTCACCGAAATCGCCGGGGTCCAGGTTGAGCACGAGGGCCGCGATGGCGTGGACATGAGCCGCGAGCAGCGAGTGTCGTTCTGCCTCCGGAGCCCGCCGCAGGGCGGTCAGGGTGGCCTCGGCACCGGCCCGATCGTCCTCGCCCGCGGCCTCGCTGTCCGCTGCGCCGAGCCCGGCGAACATCGGGGGCATCCGCCCGGCCGCGGCGCGGACGGCTGTCCAGTCGGCGGTGATGGCGACCACCTGTGCCGGCCGCTGGTCGAGGAGCCTGCCGAGGATCCGTGTCCCGGTTTCGGGCGTGATCAGCTCGATGCCGCGGCGTCGGTACACCTCCTCCAGCCCGAGTTGTTCGACCATACCGACTGACCACGGGCCCCAGCCGATGGTGAGAGCGGGAAGACCGAGACTTCGGCGGTGTTCCGCGAGCGCGTCGAGGAAGGCGTTGGCAGAGGCGTAGTTGCTCTGGCCTGGTGAAGCGATCACCGATCCGGTGGAGCCGAAGAGGACGAAGAAATCCAGCACCGTGTCGGCGAAGAGCCGGTGCAGCAGCCAACCGCCGGTCAGCTTGGGGCGCAGCACGCGCCGGAAGGCCTCCCGGTCCATCCGCGGCACCAGAGCGTCGGCCACCACTCCTGCGGTGTGCACCACGCCACGGACCGGCGCCAGGCGGCGCCTGCGGTGCTCCTCGTACCAGGCCCGCAGCTGTTCCTCGTCAGCCGCGTCCACGGCAGCACACTCAATCTCCACACCCCGGCTCTCCAGCGCCAGCAGCCGTCTGACCAGCGCGTATCGGGGGTGGTCGGAGGACACACGGTGCCAGTCGGCGCGCGGGGGGACGGGGGTGCGCCCCATCAGCACCAGTCGCCGGGCACCGCGTTCGGCCAGGAACTCCGCGACCAGCAGACCGAGCGCGCCGAATCCACCGGTCACCAGGTAGGCGCCGTCGGCGCGCATCCGGACGGGAAACGGCGGTGCCAGGTCCGTGGCCGGTACCAGCCGGGCGGCGTGCCGTACGCCGTCGCGGTAGGCGATCTGGTCCTCGTCGCCGGGGCCGGTGATCTCTTCGAGGAGGTGGGCGGCCTCCTCGGCGTCCGGCCCGGTGTCCAGGTCGACGATGCCGCCCCATACGGAGCCGGCCTCCTGGTGGCCGATCACCCTGGCCAGTCCCCACAGCGGGGACTGCGCCAGAGCGAGAGGGCGTGGGGCGCCATCGACGGACTGCGCAGTGCGGGTGACCAGCCAGAGCCGGGGCGCGGGGTGGGTGCCCAGTGCGATCAGCGCCTGGGTGAGGTGGAGCACCGACAGGGTGCCCCGGTCCTGGGCGGCCTCCAACGCGGCAGCGGTGCCGTCCTCGCCGAAGTCGGTGTCCGAACTCCAGAGATGGACCACGCGGTCGATCACACTGCGGCCGGCGAGGGTCCGCAGCAACTGCTCGTAGTGGGTGGGTTCCAACGGGTCGATGAGGTGGGAACCGGGGCCGGTCTCCACGGGCTCCGACACTTGGCCGCAGCCGACGGTGACCACCGTCCGGCCGCTTTCCCGGAGCCGACGTACCACCTCCCCGCCGATGCCGGATGGGCCGGTGAAGACCAGCCAGAGGCCGGTCGGAACGTCGACTTCCCGTCCCTCGTGCTCCTCCTGTACCGGCTGCTCACGTGCGGGCCGATCAGGCGAAATCGCCTCGCACGGTGTCCGCGGCCAGCTGAGCCGGTAGAGACCACGATCGATGTGCTCCGGGGAGACGCCTGCGACGGTGTCGAGTGATTGCGCGTGGAAACCGCGGACCTCGGCCAGCACCTCGCCCCGTGTGTCACAGACGGTGATGTCGCTGATGATCGCCCGGGCGTCGACGGAGCGCGTCTCGGCCACCACACACAGGTCCCCGGTGGGCGAGTCGAGCACGGTGATGGAATCGAGGCCGACCGGCAGGTAGGTGCGTGCCGGTCGGCCACCGTCAGCCTCCGGTTCGGTGGCGGCGGTCAGCAGGATCTGGAACGCGGCATCCAGCAGGGAGGGGTGGAAGTGGTAAGCTTCCAGGTCCCCGCGGACGGTTCGTGGGACGGTTACCCGCCCCACGGCGAGCCCGGGGCCGGTGGAGACTCCCTGGACAGCCTGGAAGGCGGGGCCGTACGCGAAGCCCATCCTGCGGGTGCGCTCGTAGAACTCCTCACGCGAGACTTCGCGCAGGCACCGATCGCGCTCGTGGTCCAGGTCTCGTCGCGTGCGGGCGGAGGCACGGCGGCTGAGCCGCGCGGTGGCGTTGAGCGTCCACGTGCGCTCCCCACCGGGCGAGGCGGTGAAGCTGGTGAACTCCACCCGTCCGGACTGCCGGTCCAGGATGGTGCGCAGCCGCGGATCGGTGGCAGCGCCCAGGACCAATGCCTTGCGCAGCTCCAGGTTCTCGACGGTGTACCCGCCCTCGCCGTAGACCTCCCGCGCGGCAGCGATGGCCTGTTCGACGAAGGCGGCACCGGGCAGCAGGGTGGTGCCCTGCACGCGATGGTCGGCCAGGTAGGGCAGCAGGCGGGTGGTGATCTCCCGTTCCCAGGTGGGGTGGGCGGCGTTCAGCCGCTGTCCGAGCAGCGGGTGGGTCTGGGCGTAGTGGCGGTCCTCGCGCGCCTCGGTCGACTCGTTCCAGTACCGCTTGAGCTGCCACGGATAGGGGGGTAGGGGTACCTGTCGCGCGCCCTCGCCGTGCAGCGCCTCCCAGCGGACGTCCTGGCCGTGGCTGTAGAGGGTCCCCAGAGAGCGCAACAGCACGGCGTCGTCGGGCTCGTCGCGGCGCAGCGAGGGGACCACCACCCCTTCCGCCTGCTGTTCCGCGAGGAGTTCGGTCATCGCGCCGGCCAGCACGGGGTGCGGGCCGATCTCCACGAAATGGGTGAAGCCGTCGGCGATCATCTGCCGGAAGGCGGGTGCGAAGAGCACGGTGGCGCGGACGTTCTGCCACCAGTAGCGGGCATCGGCGGCCCGACCGTCGGTCAGGGAACCGGTGACGGTGGAGTAGAGCGGCAGTGTGGCCGTGGAGGGGGCGAGTCCCGCCAGGGCTTCCTCCAGATCCTTGCGCAGCGGGTCCATGTAGTGGCTGTGGTAGGGAACCTCGACCCGCAGGAAACGGTGGAACACCCCGAAGGTCTCCAGCTGGGCCGCCATGTTCTCCAGAACCGCGGTGTCGCCGGCCAGGGTGACGGCGGTCGGGCTGTTGATGGCAGCGATCGAGACCAGCGGACCGGCGTCGTTCACCGCCTTGTCGAGGGTTTCCGGGGTCATACCGACGGCGAGCATCCGGCCCTGCCCGGTGGCCCGCTGTTGGAGGCTGCTGCGGTGGTGGACGACCTTCACGGCATCCTCAAAGCCGAGCACTCCGGCCAGGTACTGTGCCGCGACCTCACCGGTGCTGTGGCCGATGACGCCGTCCGGTTCGACACCCCATGAGCGCCACAGTTCGGCGAGGCCGACCTGGACCGCGAAGTTGGCGGGCTGGGCCACCTCGGTCGCCGCCATACGGGACTCCTCCTCGGACGCGAGGAGTTCGGCCAACAGTGACCAGCCGGTGTACCGGGCGAGTTCACGGTCGCAGCGTTGCACGGTGGCAAGGAAGAGCGGTTCGGTCTCCAGCAGTTGGCGGGCCATCGCCCACCACTGCGGTCCCATGCCGGAGCAGACGAAGGCGACCTTGAGCCGCCCGTCCGTCGGGACGCGCCCGCTGGGCACGTCCTTGGCGGTCCGCCCCTCGGCGAATCCGGCAAGTTTCCCGGCTGCCTCGGCACCGGTCGCCGCCACGACGGCAAGGCGGTGCTCGAGGTGGCTCCGGCGCAGAGCGCGGGTATAACCGACATCAGCCAGCTCCGGGCCGCCGTCACCGGCCAGCAGTTCCCCGGTGGCGGCGGCCATCGCGGCCAGGGCCTCGGGGGCGCGGGCGGAGAGCGGGACGAGCCGTCTTCGGGGCTCACCGGCGGCCGGTGGTATGCCCGGGCGCGGTGCGGGGGCGGGCGGATTCTCCAGCACCACGTGGGCGTTGGTGCCACCGAAACCGAAGGAGTTGACGCCCGCGTAGCGCGGTCCTGTGCTCTGCGGCCATTCCCCCGGATCGGTCTGGACCCGCAGCCGTAGTTCGCCGAAGGGGATGCCCGGGTTGGGCTCCCGGAAGTGCAGTTGGCCGGGTATCCGTCCGTGGCGCAGCGCCAGGGCCGTCTTGATGAGTCCGGCCACTCCCGCTGCCGCCTCCAGGTGCCCGATGTTGGTTTTGACCGAGCCGATGATCAGGTCGCGGCCCGCGGGGCGGCCCTCGGAGAGCACCCTCCCGATGGCGTTCGCCTCCACGGGGTCACCGACTGGGGTACCGGTGCCGTGCGCCTCGACGTACTGTACGTCGCCGGGCGCGATGCCGGCCCGCCGGTATGCCGTGCGCATCGCCGTCTCCTGGGCGTCACGGTTGGGCACGGTAATGCCGTTGCTGTGGCCGTCCTGGGTCACCGCCGTGCCACGGATCAGCGCGTACACCGGGTCGCCGTCTGCGAGTGCCCGGGCCAGCGGCTTGAGCAGGACCACCCCGGCGCCCTCGCCCCGGGCGTAGCCATTGGCGGAGGCGTCGAACGCCTTGCATCGGCCGTCCGGGGCGAGAAAACCGCCCTTGGACTCGGCGATGGTCATGTTGGGGGCGATCATCACGTTCGCCCCGCCCGCCAGAGCCAGGGAACACTCGCCGTTCCAGATGCTCTGAGCGGCGAGGTGGACCGCGACCAGGGAGCCGGAGCAGGCGGTGTCCACAGCGAGGCTGGGGCCGCGGAAGTCGAAGGAGTACGACAGCCGGTTGGCCAGCATCGTCATCATCATGCCGGTGGCCGAGTGGGACTGGAGCTCGTACCGGCTCTGCACCCCGTAGTTCTGGAGCAGCTTGTAGTCCAGGGTGAAACCGCCGATGAAAACCCCGGTGTCACTGCCCGCGAGCCGCTCAGCGGCCTGGCCCGCGTCTTCCAGCGCCTCCCAGGTGGTCCGCAGCAGCAGTCGCTGCTGGGGATCGAGCCAGACCGCCTCGCGCGGGGAGATCCCGAAGAAGTGCGCGTCGAACTCGTCCACCCGGTCCAGGAACCCTCCCCTGGTGGTGCTCATCTTGCCGAGCTTTCCGCCATCGGGGTCGTAGAACTTCCCGGTGTCCCAGCGGTCGTCGGGGATCTCCCGGGTGGCGTCGGTACCGGAACACAGCAGTTGCCAGAAGGCGGTCGGGTTGGTGGCGCCGCCCGGGAAGTGGCAGCCGATCCCGATGATGGCGATGGGTTCCCGGGGTTCCTCAACCCGCGAGCGGTCGGTCATCGTCCTCGTCCCCTTCCCTGGTCCCGGCGGTGGCGGCGAGCTCCCGGGCGACCTCGGCCCGCAGCAGGTCCGGTGAGCTGTGAATGAAGAAGTGCGGTCCCGGGAGCATGGCCAGCCGGAACGGCCCGGCCGCTTGGGCGCGCCAGCCCCGCAGGTCCTCACGGCCGACCCTCACGTCCCGGTCCCCGCCGAGGACGGTGAGCGGCATGGGCAGGGGCAGGTCGTCGCGGAACCGGTAGGTGTCACAGAGTTCGAGATCGGCCCGCAGCGTGGGCAGCAGGGCGCGCATCAGCTCCTCGCTCTCCAGTACCTGCCGAGAGGTGCCCTCCTTCAGCAGTACTGTCTTCAGCACCTCGTCGGGCAGGTGGTGGATCCTGATGTTGGGGTTGGGCAGGTGCGGGGCGCGGAAGGCGGCGAGCACCAGCCGGTCGGGCGGTGGGTCCCCGGCGCGGCGCAGCCGCCGGGTCAGCTCGAAAGCGATCAGAGCGCCCATGCTGTGACCGAAGAAGACGTACGGCAGGTCCAGATGGGGCGTGATGGCCTCATGGAGTTGCTCGATCAGCGGCTCCATCCGCCGCAGCGGAGGTTCGGCCAGGCGGCTCTCCCGACCGGGCAGGCTCGCCGTCCAGACCTCGGTTCCGGCAGGCAGTGACCGGCCCCAGGTGCGGAAGACGGAACCGCCGCCCCCGGCGTAAGGGAAGCAGAACAGGCGAACGGTCGGGGTGCCGGTGGTGCCGACGTGGGCAGCGGGCTGCCGAACGAACGCCGGTGCGCCGTGCGGGGAAGGGGACGAGGGCCGGGTGTGGCGCAGCCGTTCGACCAGCCGGGTCCGCTGGTCCACCGGCAGCCGGGCGATCCGTTCCCGAAGGATCGTTTTCTCATGGACCGGGTCCTTCATCGCGCCTCCCCTGTGGATATCGACTCGTCGGCGGACCACAGCCGGATCCAGCGATCGCTGACCGGGACCGTGTCGGCCTCCTGCCGGTACACCTCGACCAGTTCGCTCAGATGCCGGTCCGACCGCCACTTCTCGGCCTGCGCGCGCTTGGTCTCGTCCCACGGCTCTGCGTCGAATTCGGCCAGGACGGTGGAGACCAGCTGGCCGGAGAGTTGCTCGATGAACCGCACGTTGGTGGCGAACTGTTCCTGGAAGGCGACCCCGTCGAGATCGGCGGTCATGCCGATGTGCAGACGGCGCATGAACTCGAAGTCGTAGAACCGTACGAACGGCGCCTGATGGCGCGGTTCACGCTCGGCCGCGGCCCATTCGCGCAGGAAACGTTGGGTGATGGTACCGATGCTGCTGAAGCGCGCCAGATCAGCGATCACGGTGGGCAGTTCACCCAGTTCACGCAGCTTGTCATGGAAGAACAGCAGCCCGGGGACGGCCCAGTAGACGGCGGTGTCCCATATCACCTTGGTGATCATCACGCGGGAATTGCCCATCAGCTGGTACTGGTGCTCGTAGATGCTGAGCCAGCCCTCCGCGATCAGCAGGAACACCTGGTTGTGGATGGCCGCCAGCTCCTCCACCTGCTCACCATCGAGGGCGCGGCTGATCAGGTCGGTGATCAGCCCGTTGCCGACGGCGATCAGGTCCAGACCCGGGGAGTACAGCGGGTCCAGGAAGACTCCGGCTTCACCGGCCAGGCACCAACGGTCGGATGAGAAGACTCGCTCACAGCTGTAGGCGTAATCCTTCATCACCCGGAAGTCCTGCAACTTGTCGCGATGTGCGCCGATCTCCCGGGCGCACTGCGGTTCGTGGCGGGCCAGCCACTCCATCGCGCGGTCGAAGCGGTTCATCTCGTCGAAGGAGTGCGTCTGCGCGTCGGTGACGATGCCGATGCTGATCGATCCCGAGGCGAGCCGGATCAGCCATACCCAGTACCCGGGCCCCATCAGGTGATTGGTGGACAGTTCCCGCTCCCCCTCCTCGATGCGGGCGTGCCAGGCGGGATCGTCGGACCACTGGTCCACATCGATCGGGTGGCCGACGCGGAACCACACGGCGTTGGCCCGGTGTCCGACCCTCTTGGCGAGTCCGAGCCGTCGCTTGACCATCGAGCTGCGGCCGGTGGCGTCCACGACCCAGCGGGCGCGCAGGTGGTGCAAGGTGCCGTCGGCGGTGCGCAAACGCAGCCGGTGGTGGTCGGTTGTCGGGTCCAGCTCCACCTCCTCCGTCCTGGTGCCGGAGTGGAACAGCACCCCCTGCGCGGCGAGTTCACGCCCCAAAGCGTTCTCCAGCCGGCCACGGTCGATCTGGTACGTGCCGACCGCGCCCGGTGGACGGACCGAGTGGCCGAGCTCCACCCGGCGGGTGATGTCCTCGTTGCCGGCGTGGGAGAAGAAGACCCGTAGGCCGAACTTGTCGAGCTGCTCCGCTCGCAGGTGTTCGTCCAGACCCAATACCTCGCGCAGGTAGTACCCGGCGATCTCGACGGTGGACTCACCGACCTTGTGTGTCGTCTCGGGGACGGGGTGCTCCTCCCGTTCCACCACCACGATCGTGGTGTGCGGACGGGCCTTGCGCAGTTGCAGGGCGAGGGTCAGTCCGGCCGCACCACCGCCGATGACGGCGACATCCGCCACGGCGGGCAGGGGTTCGGGGGCAGAGGTGTGTGTGTCCATGGTGGTGTCCTTCATGAGGTCACCGCCGCGCTCTGCACGCCGAGGGTGATCCACGAGCTGTCGATGGGGTTGAGCGGGTGGCGCTCCCGGTACCGTTCGACGGCGTCCCGCAGCACCGGGTCGGTTCCCCATCGGTCGATCTGCTCCCGGGCGGCCTCGTCCGGCCCGCCGTCCCGCCCCTCCAGACGATCGATGACGGTACTGACCAGTTGTCCGGCGATCTGCTCCAGCAGCTCGACGTTGCGGTTGAGCTGCTCCTGGAGTTCCTCGTGGCCGAGCCCGGCCGCCATACCGTTGTGCAGGTCGACGATGAAGTCGAGCAGGGTGTAGGGGTCGGCGAAGATGTCGGCGGCGGGCTCGTTGCCGGTGGCGTGCCACTCCCGCAGGAACTGCTGGACCCTGGCGTGCAGCACCCAGGTCCGCTGGAGGTTGGCGAAGGAAGCGGGGCTCTCGCCGAGTCGGCGGAAGGTGTCGTGGAAGAACAGCAGCCCGGGCACCGCCCAGTAGATGATGGTGTCCCAGATGACCTTCGCGACCATCACCTGCGGGTTGGCCATGATCGGGTACTGGCCCTGGTAGGCGACCAGCCAGATTTCGGCGAGCACCAGATACACCTGGTTGTGCGCGATGGTTGGCTCGCGGACGTCCTCGCCGAGGTGATCCCGGACGACGAGGTCGGTGATCAGACCATTGCTGATCGCCATCAGGTCGCCGCCGGAGGAGTACAGGGGGTCGATGGAGACGCCCGCCTCACCCGTCAGGCACCAGCGATCCTCCGAGTAGACCTGCCGGCAGCCGTAGGCGTAGTCCTTCATCACCCGGAAGTCCTGGATCCTCTCCCGGTGCTCCAGCACCTCGGCCGCGCACTGCGGCTCGTGCTCGGCCAGCCACTTCAGCGCCCGCTCCAGGGTGTTGAACCCGTCGAAGGGGTGAGCCGCGTCGTCCGCGACGATCCCGACGCTGGTCGAACCGGAGGCGAGTGGGATCAGCCATACCCAGTACCCGGGCCCCATCAGGTGATTGGTGGACAGCCGCCGGTGGCCGCCGGTCACCCTGGCGCGCCACTCGCAGTCCTCGGACCACTGCTGGACATCGAGCGGATGGTCGATGCGGAACCAGGAGGAGTTTCCGTGGTGCGGCACCGGCCTGTTCAGACCGAGGCGCCGCTTCAGCAACCCGGCCCGCCCGGTGGCGTCCACGACCCAGCGAGCGCGGATGGTCCGCTCCCGTCCGTCGGCGACGAAGTTGACCGTGTGGTCCTCGCCGCCGGAACTGAGGTCGAGGTCGAGGACCTTGCCGCCCTGGACGAACTCGACGCCTGCAACGGTGATCAGCTCGCCCAGGGCGTTCTCCAGCCGTCCGCGGTCGAGTTGGTACGAGGGCAGCGGCGCGGGGTCAATCTGGCCGTATTCCACCCGGCGGGTGATGTCCTCGTTGGTGCCGTGGGTGAAGAACATGCGCAGCCCGAATTTGTGCAGCTGCTGTGTCTCCAGGTGCTCTTCGAGACCGAGAACATCCCGCAGGTAGTGGGCCTGGATCTCCACACTGGATTCACCGACCTTGTGGGTGGCCTCCGGCACCGGGTGAAGTCGGCGCTCCAGCACGGTGACCCGCAGCCCGGGTTCGGCACGCTTGAGTTGAAGGGCCAGCGTCAGCCCGGCGATGCCGCCGCCGAGGATCGCGACATCGACGTGCCGGGAGCCGTCACGCATAGCTGACCTCACTAACGTTGGATGCCGACTGGTCCGTGCCGTGCCGTGTCGTAACCGCCGCGCCCTTCCCCGACTCCCCGCTGTCGCCCGCGCGGGGCGCCAGCCATCCGTCGCCGGTGGGACGCTTGGCCCGCTCCCGGCGGTATCCGGCGATGAGTTCGGTGATCAGGGGATCGCACTGCCAGCGCTGCACCTGGGCGACCACACGGTCGTCGTGGTACCGCTCACCGTGTGCCTCGATGACGGAAGTGATCAACTGGCCTGCGAGTTGGGTGAAAAGCCGGGTGTTGGTCGAGAACCGCTCGGCGGTTTGTGCGTCGTCCAGCTCATCGGCCATGCCCGCGTGCAGCTCCACCATGAAGTTGAGCGGGGCGTAGAGATCGATGAAACACGGGTCCAGCGGATCGTTCTCGATCGCGGCCCACTCGCGGAAGAACGCCTGCACCCGGTTGCTGATGTCGGTGAGCCGTTCCAGGTCCGCTGCGACCGAAGGGGTGCTGAGCACGCTGCGAAAGCGGTCCTGGAAGAAGAGCAGACCGAAGACCCCCCAGTAGAAGGCGGTGTCCCAGATCACCTTGGAGCTCATCACCCGCGCGTTGCCCATCAGCTCGTACTGTTGTTGATAGATGGCGAGCCACATGTCCGTGATCCGCCGGTACAGGGCGTCGTGGATACCGGCCGCCGCGGTCACGTCCTCGCCGTCCAGGGACCGGGTCACCAAATCCGTCACCAGCCCGTTGCTGATGGCGATCAGGTCCAGTCCCGGCGAGTAGAGCGGATCGAGGAAGATCCCCGATTCACCGGTCAGGCACCAGCGGGCAGCGCCGTCGTAGACCCGGTCGCAGCTGTAGGCGTAGTCCTTCATCACGCGGAAGTCCTGGATCCTCTGCGCGTGCTCCTCGACCGCCTCGGCGCACTGCGGTTCGTGGCGGCGCAGCCACTCCAGGGCGCGCTCACGGGTGTTGAAGGACTCGAAACGATGGGCGTCGGCGTCGGTGACGATGCCGATGCTGATCGATCCCGAGGCGAGCCGGATGAGCCATACCCAGTACCCGGGTCCCATCAGGTGATTGGTGGACAGCTCCCGCTGCCCCTCGGCCAGCCTGGCGTGCCAGGCGGGATCGTCGCTCCAGGAGCCGATGTCGATCGGGTGGGCGAGCCGGAACCAGGCGGCGTTGGCGGTGTGTCCCACCTCCCTGCGCAGCCCGAGCTGCCGCTGCAGGAGCTGCCCGCGGCCGGTGGCGTCGACCACCCAGCGGCCGTGTACCGTGCGCCGTTCGCCGCCGGCGAGAAGATCCACCTCGTGGTACTTCTGCCCGGATGCGAGCCGGACCTCCTGCACCCGGCAGCCGGTGAGGAGGGGGACGCCCTCCACCCGACACATCCCGCCGAGTTCGTTCTCAAGCCGTCCGCGGTCCAACTGATAGGTGGCCAGCGGTGGAAAGACCGAGCTGCCCAACTCCACCCGGTCGGTGATGTCGGTGTTGGCACCACTGCTGAAGAACATCCGCAGACCGAACTTCCGTATCTGCCGGGTCTCCAGGTGCTCCCGCAGGCCGAGGACGTCGCGCAGGTAGTGAGCGGCGATCTCCACAGTGGACTCGCCGACCTTGTGTGTCGTTTCGGGCACCGGGTGGTCCTGCCGTTCGACCACCAGCACGCGAATACCCGGCCGAGCCCTGCGCAGTTGGAGCGCCAGCGTCAATCCGGCCACCCCACCGCCCAGGATCAGCGCGTCGTAGTGGTCCGGTGAGGTTTCGCCGGAGCCGAGGCGGGTGCGGAGCTTCTGCTCCAGGAGGGCCCGCTTCTCGGCGGACATGTCGGAGATCCGTTGCCGTACGTGTCGGGTCATGTGTCCCCCTCTCGTGCCTGGGGACTCTGACGGCGGGGGCTTACAGTCGACTTACGAGTCGTGCAAGGTGCACCATGGCGTGAACGGACGGGGCCGGCTGAGCCACGGCCGGGCCGCCGGCGGTATCGGCAGGGGAGGCGGCACTGCGGCGAGGGGGTGTTTCGGCGCGGTACCGGAGGGAACGTCCAACAGTCACCGGTGTGTCAAGGGTTCCCGAGCCCGGGGGGGGGATGATGGATCGAGTGGACGGCGAACCGGCACCGAACACAGGCGTCGCAGCGGCACACGGAGGGGATCCGGGGGTGAACAGCACCTCAGGGGGCCGGCATCGATACGAGGCGCATCTCTTCGGTCCCTTCCAGGTACTGCGCGACGGCACTCGTCTCGGCAGCCCGACCTGGGGCCGGGCGAGCGCACGAACACTGCTCAAGTGGTTTCTGCTCAATCCGGGGGACAAGTTCCGAGAGGGCGAACTGGCGCAGGTCCTGTGGCCCGGACGCAAGGGGGGAACTGCCAACCGGCTGCACGTCACCCAGCACTCCTTACGCCGAGTTCTGCAACCGGAGTTGTGCAGCCGCCAACCCTCCGCCTACGTGCGATCCGACGCCTGCGGCCGCTGCTGGTTCGATCCGGCGGGCAACTGGTGGACCGATGTGGACGAGGTCGCCCGGCTTACCAAGACCGCCAGAGCGGCGCAGGCGGCGGACCGGATCCCGGAGGCGATCGGCGCCTACGAGCGGCTGCTCGCCCACTACGAGCGGGGTTTTCTGCCGGAGGAGGTCTACCTCGACGCCTTCGAACCGTTCCGGGTGGCCCATGGTCGTGACCATGACGAGGCGCTGCGCCAGTTACTCCGCTTGAACCGGCGAGGCGGCCGGCACTGGGAGGCACTCACCTACGCCCTGCGAGTGCTGGACCGTGATCCGTACGCGGAGGAGGCTGCCGCCGCGGCGGTGGAGATCCATCTGCGACAGGGCAGCATCACCGCAGCACTCGCGCAGTTGGAGAGTGTGACCCGGGCACTGCGGGAGGATCTGGGGGTGCCCCTGGGTCCGGAACTCCTCGCGCTGAGAGAGCGGGTACGCCAAGCGCGGTAGGGCGGTAGGGGACCGGGCGGCCGGGGACACCACGGTCAGGACCGGTCGGCGATCACCTGTCGGCTGACCTCGGTAAGCCGCTGCCAATCGCCCGTCATCCCGACGCGGGCCCCGATGTCCTTCATCACCGCCCGGAAGACTGCGCCCGAGCGGATCAGCGGCGTGCGGATGTGCCCGTAGACCTCAAGGGCGACGATGCCGTGGAGCTGCGCCCAGGCTAGCTCGAACTGCCACATCAACCCAAGCTCGTCTTTGCCGAGCATCGCCATCAGGTCGGCGGTGCCCCCCTTGCCCGAGCCGGAGTGGACGGCGACGAAGGTCTCATCCAGTTCGTCCACATCCGGTACCGGAAACGAGGACTGCTGAGCCAACTTGGCGAAAATCCCGCCGAAGAAGTCGGCGAACATCTGCACTCCGTCGGTGGTGGTGCCGGTCGTGATCGGTGCCGGCGGATGCCGTGGCCGCCCCTTGTGCGAGCCGGTCACATGATCACCGGAGAGCGAGGTGGTGACGAACACCAGCTGGAACTCGGCCGGATGGTCCAGTGCCCAGGCCCGGAAGGCGGTGGCCGCCGCCACGATCTGGGCCGCCGGGTCATCGTCCCCATACCGCTGCGCCGCCGCAGCCATCTCCCCGACCACCTCGGTGAAGATGTCGTTGGCCAGCAGCTCGTTGAGCGCGGCGACACTGCCGACATAGCGGTACAGCGCAGGGGCGGTGAGCCCCATCTCGGCAGCCACGGCGCGCAGGGTGACCTCCCGGCCCTCGCGCGACAGGGAGCGACCGACTTTCACGATCTCCTCGTGGGTGGCCTGCCGCTGGCGCTGGCGGCGCGTCAGAACGGGAGAGGGGCTCTCAGCACGAGGAGGATCCCGTCGGTCCATCGGTACCTCCATGTCGAACGTTCCGGACACACTTGCGCGACAGGCATCCCGTACCTGCGCGTTACACCCTATCGCTTGAATGACGCTTGACAGCGACAGTAAACATCCTTCACCGTTAACGCCGGTAATGCAGCTGATGCCCATGCAGAAGCCACATAAATTGGGGGATATGTGATTGGTGTGACATCAGTGGCTGCTGCGGCAGCCGAACACCAGAGAGCGCGCCCTGGTGAGAGGGAACCCGTAGCGGCCTATCGGGCCTACTTTTTCGGCCCCTTCCGGGTCTACCGCGAAGCACAGATCCTGGGCCAGCGCCAGCAGCGCCGGGAGAGAGCCCTGTTGTTGCTGAAATGGTTCCTCCTCAACCCGGGCACTCCCGGCTCGATGGACCAGCTCATCGACATCGGCTGGCCGGACGCCGCGCCGGAGAAGGCGGCGAGCGGATTCCACGTGGCGATGCACTGCCTGCGACGATTATTGGAACCGGAGCTGCGGCCGGGCCAGAAGTCGTCGTTCATCGTCCGCAGCGGCACCGGCTTCTACCGCTTCGAGCCCACCGAGAACTGGTGGACGGATGCGCAGGAGGTCGGTCGGTTCTTCCGGTGGGCCCGTGACAGTGACACCCGCGGCGACGCGCGGCGCGCCTGCTTCTACTACAGTCGCGTCACCGCATACGCCATACGCCCCTTCCTGGAGGAGGAGGAACCGCACCGGCCCTGGCTCGTCCCGCATCGCAGGCGGTACGAGGGGCTGCACTCCCAGGCCCTGATCCGCCTCATCCAGATCCACGAGGCGCTGGGCGAACTCGACGAGGCACTTGAGTACGCCTACCAGCTTCTCCGGCTCGATCCGTACAGCGAACTGGCCACCACGGTGGTCATCGAAGCCCTGCTTCGGCTCGGCAGACCTGATCACGCGCGGCGGCAGCTGTACCGGTTCCTCCAGTCGATCGAACAGGACCTGGGCGCCTCCGCCAGCAGCAACCTGCTGACGCTGCGCGATCGGATCACCCACTCCCCCCGCGCCGACGCGGTCCTCGGCCCCTCCATCCGTCGGGCCGACCGCCACCCGCCCGGGCCCGCACGGTAAATCACCGGCCCCCGGGCAGGCGTCCCCGCGGAACCCGACAAGGTTCCGGCACCGTGTACCACGCACCACCCCCGCCGCCGGCCACCAGCCACCGGCGGCCCCAACGGTGTGACGGCCTCGCGAAATCCCCACGTGATGTACCGGCGTCCGGATCAGCCGAGCTTCCGGTCCGTGAACCATGCCCCCGGACGCAACTGCTGCGCTCCCCCTCGCTCACCCCGTGTCCGTCACGCTGTGACGGGGTCCCGTGTCCGGCTGAAAGTCGATTGTTCTATCGATCGATGTGAGCACCGGCTCGAATGTGATGACTCGGTTGGGTGATTTTCGGCCGACGCAGGCATAAAAGCAGAACCTCCTGGCCCACCCGGGATCTCCGGAGTCCTTCGAGGGGCGGGACGGCCTGAAATTTTTCCAAGCCGGACGGGCCCGGGCGCATGAGGGCGGGGTCGCGTGAAGTTCCTTGTGGATGGGTTGTCGACCGAGCGCGACCTGTCCGCACGGGGCCTCACGTGCTTGTCCACCCGTCGGGAGTGGATTCGTCCACTTCGACCCTGCACCCTGTCGGAACTCCCCGCAGCGCAGTGGTGGGCGGCCGGGACCCGGTGGCGGCGTCCTTCCCTAGACCGGCGGGCGTTGTGGGTCCCGGCCCAACTGCGGCGCGGGCAGGTTCCGCCCACCTTCGGCCGGGAGGTACCCTCCACGCACGGCTCGTGGCGGGACTCGAAGTGGGGATCGCGACCGCCCACCGCCACGTCGCCGAGGCCATGAATAGCGCCAGGATCGAGGAGAAGCCGGCCACCCGGGCGGGCCCGTACTCCTTGACGGTGTGGACGTGTGCGGTGGAGATCAGCCCGTTCACCTCATTCCGGTCGGCGTGGACCGGGCCGCCCTTGCCGGGGCTGATGGGGCGGGTTCGTGCCGCCGCTGGTGGTCGGCCGCGGCAACGACGTGCAGGTGGCCGTCATCCGGATGCTGGAGGGCCATCTTGGGACGCGAGGTCGAGCCACTGCTCGACCACATGGGCGAGGCCTGGTGGATCCTCGTGCGCGATTCCCCGCTCCGCCGGCCGGGCCGGGAGAAGGGCATCATGCCGATGACCCATCACCTGGAGTGCGTCGCGATCCTCGAACCGGCCGCAAAGGCCTCCTGACCTGCGGTTTCGCGTGTGCGCGTTATGTGCGTTGTGGGCGTTACGGGCGATATCTTGACGCTGAAATGACGCTCGTGACGCTCATTTGACGCTCGTTCTGATGGGGCGTCAGCTGCCTGATCGTGCAGGTCGCGGCGGGTGGAGGGCGTGCTCCCGCGAGCCGACTTTGCAGAAACTTGAAGTAAACCCGCCCGACTTCCCGCCCGTGGTTCGACGGGTCGAACCGCCGGAGGAGCGGGCGCTCAACGGGTCGGCCCGCAGGGCTCCGGTGTCCGAGGAAAGGCATTGACGCAACCCCCCGCCGTGTTCCCCGGTCCCCGGGGAACACGGCGGGCACAGTGGCGGCCCGGGGGCCGGGTGGTGGGCCCCTCCTCTCGACCCGGGGTGAGAGGAGGGAGGCTGTTGAGGAAGCGTGAGCAAGAAGCAGGGCGTCTCGCTCACGCGGCACTGTCCGCGTCTCGAAGCGCCCCTACACTGCTTTCGTGATCCAAGAACCCGGCCACGACTTCCCCCGTGGGGGAGAGGGCTCCTGCAATAGCAAAGAAATTGCAAAGCGCCTCTAACGTCGCAGGTGGGGAAGGGGTGCTCTCCGCGCGCGCGGGGAACACCGGTGGGAGGCGTGGTCCGCCGAGTTGACCCACGGGTGCTCTCCGCGCGCGCGGGGAACACCGGGGCTCGCCGGACTCCTGCTCCCCGCTCTCCAGGTGCTCTCCGCGCGCGCGGGGAACACCGGCCCATCAGCGGGGGCTGGGAGAGGGCGAACAGGTGCTCTCCGCGCGCGCGGGGAACACCGACACCGCCTCACATCCCGCCCGCCGCACCGCGGACCACCCCCGCTCGCGCGGGGAACACTAGTTGCGGGAATGCCGTTCGTAGTGCGGGGACAGCCGGCGGTAGCCGACCAGCCGGGCGATGGTCCTCTCGATCTTCCAGCGTTGTCGTCCGAGTCGTTGGGAACTCTCCACGCCCTTGCGTGCGATACGGACGGCCAGGCGTTTGCCGCGCATCCATCGTCGCAGGTCGGGGATGTCGTAGGCCTTGTCCGCGTGGATCCGCCCGGGGTGGTAGTGGCGGCCGCGTTCGGGGTCGTGTCTCGATGGGAGACCGGCCAGGAGCGGCTTCAGGCCCTGGCTGTCGTGGGTGTTGCCACTTGAGACGGCGACCACGAGGGGCAGGCCGTTCGCATCGGACAGGACATGCAACCCGGGACCCGCCCTGCCCCGGTCCACGGGGCTCGGACCCGGGCGCTCGCCCCCCTTTTTTGGCCCGCACCCCGGGCGGTGTCGATCAGCACCCGGGACAGGTCGAGCAGGTCCGCGGCCGCGAGTTGATCGAGCACCGCACGGTGCAACCGGGCCACACCCCGGCCCTGGACCAGATCAGGAAGCGGCGGTGCGCGGTGGACTTGGAGATCCCGAAACACGGCGGCAGATGCCGCCACGCGCACCCACTGGTGAGGACGTACACGATCGCGGCGAACACCGCCTCATCAGGGGTGTTCCGCGTCCCCCCCGCCCTGCGGCCGTACCCCCTCGGGTGGCAACAACGGCTCCACGAGTTCCCACAAACCATCCGGAACGATCCAATCCCAACGACTACTCCCCATGCCCACTCAACGAGCCACACTCCACATAGGACACGCTCTAAGGTTACTCCCCAAACCCTCTGTGACCTGCACAAAGGAGTCTGGTCAAACCCCAGGTACAGGGGATCCCGGCGCCGACTCGGCATGACAGTCTGCCCCACCACCGAGAACTACCTCAATCGAAGGCCAGAAAGTCCTGCCAGCAAGTTGACAGGGCCTCAAAAAACATCGAAGCTAAAAGAGATGATGATCAATATGGCCATGGTCGGCTGCTGGTGAAGATCGCATTGTTCGACGAAGGTTCCCCGACTGAACAAAGGCGAGCTGGCAAGAATCTCGTTCCTGCGGTGAACGCGTAGTCCTGTCGAGTCGTACCGTGAGGCTGGCACTCTCGTACTTCAAGGGGGCCTGAACGGCGGGGAAGAACTTCAAGGCAAGTAAGGGGCTTGCGTGGGTAGGAACTTCAACTACCGGATTCTCCGGAGCTTCGAGGGATACGGCTGGCAGCGCACCGGGCAGCATGAGTCCCCCGTCGCTATTCGGTATACGGATGAGAATGCCGCCGCCCGCGCCCAGGAAAGGCGCAAGATATCTCTTGTGCTCCGGCCCTTGCTTGCTGCCGTCTGGAGCAGTCGGGATGAGATGGAGAAGAACGACCGGTGCATTGAGCAGTCACGGGGACTGCTTCTTCGGTGGAAGAAGTATCCACCGAAGAAGAACCCGGCCCGCCGGAAGAAGTGGCATGAGCAGCGGATCAGGGAGTGCGAATCCAGGCGCTCGGAGCTCTCGCGTCAGCATGAGGAGGCTGTCATCGCGTTGCAGGAAATACGCAGCCGCCTGCGGGCCGAGTACCAGGGTCCTCTGACCCCAGAGGAGGTGGATCGCCTCCTGCGCTGATCTTGTAGGGCTTCAGGGTGCAGGGATGCTCTTCGGCTCCTCTGATGTCAGTAGTGGTCCAGCGCTTAGAGGTCGTTTTCGCCCAATGTTTCATCCTGTAATCGGTTGTTTCACGAGATTATCGGGTTGCGCCAGGGGATGGTGCTCTCGCCGGTGAGGCGGCGGGCCATGAGGTCGATCATCGCAGTGGATTATGGCTGCTGAGCGGGTGGGCAGGGCGCACGGAACTCGGTGGAGTTATCGGGGCGAGCTGATGCATTACTAAATGAGGCGGTGCATTTCCAGGAGAAAGAACCCATCTGGCGGGTGGCTGCTCAGTCCTGCTAGTGGCATATCAATGTAAAATGGGTGTAGTCCATCGGGGAACGAGCTCGTGAGGCCGCGGCAAATCCTACAGTACTCAAATTAAGCGCTAACTAAAATGATCGTGGAGAACGTGAGCATGTTCCGTCGTGGGTGGGGCGCATATTTCCGCTTCAGGAACTCGACCCATCGCTTCGACCGGCTCGCTCCTCGCGCGGATGCGGATCGGAGGATTTCTCACCAAGAAGCATCGGACCAGCCAAAAACTCGGCTGGTCGGTAGTGGCGTTCGCCTGAGCCGACTCGCTGGGGCTAGTCGCTCTGTACGGGAGCGTCGTGGCCCCCAACCCTTTGCGGGACTGGTGGGGCAGGTAGAATTCCGGTAGTGAACGGCGTCGGCAAGCCGTGTGGGGAAGAACTGCACACGGTTCGATGCAGTGAGGGCTGGCGCGATAGCGGACGTACGTCGCTATCGCGCCAGCCTCGACCCTACGTGAGTCCCATCAGCAAGTTGATGGGACTCACGTAGGGTCGAGGCTAATTGTTGATGCTCATCATAGAGCGGGGCGAGCCGTCTCCGTGTACGTGGAGAAGATCGCTCCCGCAGTCAGCTTGGCCCTCTGCAGCTCGGCAGCGACGGACTGTTCATTACCCCACCGCCCATGTCCGGTGGCCAGGGCGCGGGCGACTCCTGCCACCGCTTCCCGCAGTTCGTCAAGTTTGTTCGGTGTCACAACGCGCAGGCCGGGCACAGGCGGGCTCTGTGTGTGAAGTGTGCTGCTCGGGTGAAGCATCACGGGCTGGGCTCTGATATCTGGCGCAATGGACTCGTGCCAACGAACGCTGCCACCGAGTTGATCCGCATCGTCTTTTGAGATCAGGTCGCTGCTGCTTCCCGTCTTCAGTTCGATGATTGCGTGCTGCTCATTAGTCAGCGCCCATCGATTGTCGGGGTCGATTTTGAACATTTGGTCGGGGCGGTCACTTCGGAAGCCAAGGTGGTGGCCCAGAAGTTCCCAAGCCGCTTCAGCGTCATTTGTCCGGTCCTTGTCTCCCCAGACGATTTGGTCGAAGATGTGACGCACGCCAAGCACCAACTGGACACCATCCGAGTAGGTTTCTCGCAGGTATTCGGTGGCCGCACGGGCTTGTACGGCTGCCGCCTTGATGGTTCGCGGAGCCACGTCGTCAACAGGACGTTGGACCATGGGGTTTTCGACTACGGCAGTGGTGAGGGCCTGCTGGGCAGCCGACGGGTCGACGTGGTGAAGGTATGCCGCTTTCTGCTCCATGAGGTAACCACGGAGAGCTTTGTCCTCCAGGCTGTTGATTACAGCTTGCAAGCGACTCACAGCTGCTTGGTATTGCCCGATGGCAGCTAGGTTGAATGCCTGGCGGTTGGCTGTAGCCTCGGCGTGAACAGTGCTGGTCTGGTCATACTGAACATCTGCCAGAGCTCGGCGGCTAGCTGTCAACCACTGCGGGTGCCGCTCAAGACAGGCGTCGATGGCTTCCCGGACCTGCCCCAGGCCCTCACCGGCGATCTGGTCGGCGATGCTACGGCTTACCCTGAGTTGTGCGCGTGTGGCGGGGGAGAAGAGATCGAGACGACGTGGGTCATGAATGGCCATGCTGAGTTCGGCACCCATGAGGAGGACAGCGCAGTAGTCCTCCCGGTCCCTCACTCCACGGCCCATGCCCTGTTCGATCCGTTGGATGCTTTGAGTTACCCGGAACCGGCTGTCCGGAAGGATGGCCGCTTCGCGGCGTTCGGCTGCATCTAGGGGCAAAGGGACCCCGTCAAGGATCAACAGACGGCAGGCATTGTTAGGCAAGTCGATGCCGTCGTACTTGTTGACCAGCACGACTAGACCGACATGAGGCGTCTCGCGTAGTTCCTTGACCCCCTCGTCCAGCGTTGCCGCAGAGTGAATGCGGTGGGCGTACGGGGCCCACACGGCAGCGCGTTTCGAACTCGGGACGATTACAACGACATTGACCGGCTCCGTCTCGGCGACGCCATCACCGTTCCGGTCACCGTCTGCGAACTGCTTGGCCAAGAGGCGTATAGCCTCATCACCTAGCGACGGGTTGAGTGAGAGCGGCGCGAGGATCAGTCGGTCGCCCATGTCAGCGGCGCTACCTGGGGTCACTGGGCAGGCCAGCAGCGCAGGACCAACGTCCAGGGCGGTAGTCAACGCACTGTCATCAGCCAATGTAGCGGTCAAGTACACGCGGCGCTGGGCGTTCGTGAAGGCCGGGATCGCGTGGACCGGAGGGCATGGCGGCCGCACTTCCACCCCTCGGCTAGTGATAGAAGCCGTGCAGAGATTTAGAACATCCGCAATCAGGGGCCACACATACTTGAATTCATCGTCGCTACTGTGCGGATGCAAGAGATCCATGACCTCTTGATGTCGGTTGGCCCAGGTCCAGAACGGTACGCGTACGAGCGCCGAGTAGTCTCCAGCCTGGACGTCACGCCATTGGTTTGGTGCCTGCCGTCGCAGCTCATGGGCGAACATGTTCACCAGCTTGTCGTGGGTCTTGTGCCCACAAGGAATGAAGAGTCGGAATTGCCGAGTGATCGTGTTCAGTGCTGCATGGGCATCGTCGACGACGACTACGCCGAGTGGCATATGAGGACGGCTGTTGTCGCCAGCCACACCGAATGTCGACATGCCGTTGAAGAGTTTCTTGAAGTTGGTTACTGGAATGGCTTTTTCTTGCTGGAATGCCGGGTCTCTGGGATCCGTGGTGGTCACCAGGCCCAGATTTAGTGCTTCCTTCTGAACTTGGCCAGATGCGTAATGAGTGTCTCCGGCCAAGTAAACAGCCTTCCCAACACCCTCGTTGAGTGTGCTCTGAGCGATCAGTAGACCCGCCGCCGTTTTGCCGCCCCCAGTATTCTGTTTGATCACCACATCCTTGTCAGTGCGACGCTCGAACCACCGGTCCAGAACCTCGCCCTGCTCGTGCCGCAAGTACGGCCAGGGCCGAGGGCCTGCCGCATAAATGTCCCGCGGACGCAGTAGTGGATCGGTCTCGCCGGCGCCAACCAGGCTCCAGTTCAGTGGCACGCTCTTGACCTCCTTCGGTCCGTCCCCTCCATCATTGCGCAAGCGACGACTTCGGGGGCTGAGTTTCCACGCAGCGCTGAAACAATGAGCACGGAAGGGGTCCACCAATTATAACTTTCCGTTATCGGATGGTGACAGCTGGTGACAAGGTTCGATTTTGACTGTTCTCCGATCCCGTTGAGTCGTTCGGGACGGGGACCGGGGAGGTGGACGGGTGCCAGGTGAGAATCCAGCCGGCGGTAAGCGCCACCACGCCGCCTGCCAGGGCGAGGGCGCCGCCTGTTCCGATGGTTGCGGCCACCGCGCCCAGGCAAACCGCCCCGACGCCCTGGAGCGTGATGCTGCCGGCGCCGAGCAGGCTGAAGGCCTGGCCCCGGCCATCCTGCGGCAGGGCGTCGAGGAACGGGCGTTGCAGGCCGAGTTGGTAGGCGTATCCGAGGCCACTGAGCAGCAGCAGACAGGACGAGACGCCCACCCCGGGCCGGGCGGCGAAGCCGACCAGCGGTAGTCCCGTCAGCGCGATCAACGGCACCACCAGTCGCTCCCGGGTGGGCGGCCGCAGCAGTCGGCCCACCACCAGGTCACCGACAAACATGCCGACCGGAAGACAGCCCATCAGCACCGCGTACCAGCCGGGCGCGAAGTGGCGTTCTCCCGAGTAGGCGACGAGGAGGCCTTGCGAGCCCGCCACGAACGCCACGGGTAGCCACTGGGCCACCATCAGCCGTCGCACCGTGCGTCGGCGCAGCAGCAGACCCGCACCTCGCAGGCTTGCACGGGCGGCCCCGCTGTCCCTCCCGGCGCTGCCGGGTGTGCCGCCCGACTCTCCCGGTGGCAGCCGGGGCAGCCGGATGCGGATGGCCAGCGCGCAGCCGAGGTAGAGGACGGCGCCGGCCGCGAGCGCCCGGCGCGGGCCGAGTGCCGCGACGGTCGCACCGCCCAGCGCGAGACCGAGCAACTGCGCGCTGGCAGCGGCGATGTTGTTCAGCGAACGGCCCAGTACATAGGCGTCACCCTCCAGCGACTCGGCGACCAGCCGACTTGACGCGCCGTGGAACACCGGTGTGGCGAGAGAGACCAGCGCCACGACACCGAGGCCTGCCGCGACCGGCATCCGCACCAGGGCGAGCAGCAGGGCGGCGGCGCACGTCAAGGCGTAGCCGCCGGTAATGAGCGCGCGGGGCGGCAGTCGGTCGGCCAGTGACCCCAGCAACAGCGAGCCGAACAGTTGCGGGATGAAGCCGATACCGAAGGCCGCTGCGCTCAGCGGCGCGGAGCCGGTGGTCGAGAAGACCAGCACCGAGAACGTCGTGATCCGCAGGATGTCCGCCGTGATCGCGACGGCGCGTGTTGCGAAGAGCAGCCGGAATCGCGGCTCGGCCAGCACCTCCCGGTAGGTGGCACGGCAGTCGCCCCGGGCGGGCTCGGCGGTTGGGGTCATGACGCCCAACCTCGCCGTGCTCCCGCACCAGACACCAATGATTCGTCGCTGGACGAATCGGAACGGACGTCCCTCGATAGCATGGCGCGGTGCTTCGCTTCGAAGTCTCCGTCGAGGACCTGCTGCGCAGCCGCTTCGCACTGTCGCCCGCGCTGGACCTCTGCCTCCTGCTGCGCTCACTCGCCGGCCGGGACGGACCGCTGCCGCGAGCCCGGGCCACCCGGCTCCTCCCGGCCTTTGAACGGCTTCGCCGCGAGAGTGAACTGAACGCCGTCCTCGCGCTGCACAACCCGCGATCCGGGCCGAGCTTCGTCGCCCCGCCCCCTCGCGGCCTCAACCAGACCTGGGCGGACGACCTGGCCATGATCCGGGCCACACCGCTGGAAGCGGTCCGCCTCGAAATCGCCACCCACGCGACCGGCCCGTCCGCCGGTGATCCCCGTGTACGCGCGGTGCTGGACTCCACGGACGCCGTCTCCAGGATCGCCGAGGCGATGGACCGGGCCTGGCACGAACTGCTCGCCGCGGACTGGCCGCAACTGCGCGCGATCTGTGAACGCGACGTCGTGCACCGGGTGGGTACGATCGGCGAACACGGATGGGTCACGACCATCGAGAGCCTGCACCCGAGCATCACCTGGCAGGCCGGCGGTATCGAGATCGGCCACTTCCCCCGGGTCGAACCGGTCCGCCTCGCCGGCGACGGACTCCTGCTGATCCCCTCGGTCTTCGTCGCGAACATCGCCGCCCACCTGGCAGACCCCTGGCCCTGGCCCAGGACCTTGGTCTATCGGGCCCGCGGCACCGCCGCCCCGTGGGGCGGCCGGGAGACCGTCCCCCGACCGGACACGCTGACCGCTCTGATCGGCCGGTCCCGGGCCCGGCTGCTGTTGGCGCTGGACGCCCCGGCCAGTACCAGCCACCTCGCCCGAAGCCTCGCCATGACACCCGGCGCGGTGGGAGACCACCTCGCCATCCTGCGAGACGCGGGACTGCTCGTCCGCGCCCGGTCCGGACGGTCCGTGCTCTACCGCCGCACCCCGCTCGGCGAGGCACTCGTCGCCGGTACGGGCTGAGGCATCGGATCGGCACCGGGCGACTCCGCCGGGGATCTCGAGCTTGGCCTGTTTTCCCTGGCGCCACCGGCATTCCCGGGTCGGGCCGCGGGTGTCGGGGTACTGCTGGAAGGCCGGGGGATCGAGGACGGTGAGGATGGCGAGTTGCGTGTGAGGCGAGGCGTTCGATGTTGATCGCGATGCCGGTCGGGACGTGCTGCAGGTGTGTTGTGCGGTGGCCGTGGTAGCGGCTGTGGTGGGCCAGGTGTCCGTTGATGAGCTCGCAGATGGTGCCTTCGACGCCGGACCGGGTGGCGTGGAGCCGCTTGCTTCGGGAGCCCTGCCGGTCCGCACGGTTCCGGGTGTGCGGTTCGTGCAGGTGGCGGGGGAGGAAGTTCACGGTGCGGGCGGCGGTGCCGCGGGCGCGGGCAGGCCGGTCGGGGCACGCGTTGCACCGGTGTGGGTGGAACCGGGCCACGGTATGGGGCGCCATGGCCGGTGGCTCGAGCCGGAGGTGGCCGGTCTCGCCGTTGGGGCAGGTGACCTGGCGTCGGTCGAAGTCGATGGAGAAGTCGTCCCGGGGGAGGCTGGACTGTTCCCTGCTCTGCCATGCTCCGCCGGCCTTCACCGGGCCGACGGGCTCGACCCGGTGGTCGCGCCGGGGGGCAGCAGCGAGACGGAGAGGTAGCCGCCGTCGAATCAGGTGCTGCCGGGGCAGCAACCGGCGGGCACGGAGGCGGGCGTGGATGTCGGGTGCCCGCTGGGCGGCTTCCTCCAACACCGCGCGTACTGCTTCCAGGACCGGCTCCAGGCGGGTGAGGTCCCGGGCGGCGGCCGGGGTCCGGGTGGAGTCGGTGCGCTGCCTCCCAGGTGCGGCGACCATACCGGCCTCCCGCATCCGGGCCGGCGACAGGGAGAGCAGTCGGTCCGCGCGATCGTCCTCGCACAGACGATCACGGAAGTCGGTCGGCACACTTTGGTGGAATCCCGAGTCGTCCAGCCCCGGGGCCGGGGCGTACGTGAAGTCGATCCGACACCGGACCGCCTCGGCAGCCTGCCGGTCGGAGAGGTTGAGCAGGAACTGCAGCACACAGACCGTGGCGAGTTGGGCCGACGAGAGTCCGGGGTGGCCATCACGCGGGTCCCGGGAGGCAAAGTCCCTGTCCTCCCGGAGCCCGTCGAGGCGATCACGTACCCACATCCCCGTGGTGCCGCGAGGGTTGCCGGCCCACGCCACCCGTGCTGTGAGCTCGGGAACCACCGCCCCGCGCCGGGGACGAACGGACACCGATCACCTCGGAAGGACGGAACCACGCAAGACCATCCCGAAGCATTTCAAGCGCCGACAGCCCCTGTCCCGAGAACTCCAAGATCCCCGACAGAGTCGCTCACGGGAACGCCACATCCATCGGCTCGACCGTGATGCCGGTGTGTTCACCACCCTCACCAGGGGCCGGGCCGGCCGCCTGCTCAACGACGGAAACCGGTGAAACCAGACCTGGTGGCCGGCCGTGGAGGACGCCGTGATCCGTGGCGCGCGTGTGGGTGGCGGGCCTCCACCCGGCGCATGATGTGTGCGGAAAGGACTCTCCGTCTCGCCGGCGCACCCGGCCGCCTGCCATCGGGTGCGGCTGTGCCCCGTGGCCCGGTTCCTGAAGCCCGGCGCCTGCCTCGTGACACCGTCGTTGTTCGCTTCCGCCCGCGTTGCGGCCCGCCGGCAGCACCGTCACGTCATACCTTCGGGGCACCAACGGCCCGGTGCCCCCGCGGATGATCCGCAACATGTGGCTGCCCTCATCGTCATCGATCTCCCTGCCCCGCACGTGGTCGGCCGCGTGATCATTTCGGCTGTCCGACGCCGCCCGGCGCAGCAGATTCGGCGCGGCGTCACGGCGGGGTGAACGTGGCCCGAGGCGGCACGGGCATCACTTCGCCGAACAGATACCAGCCAGGTATCATCGCGGTATGGCGATGACACTTCGACTCCCCGAGGACCTCGACGCGAAGCTCACCGAGCGTGCTCGTCGCGAGGGCCGCAGCAAGCAGGAGCTCGCCATCGAGGCCATCCGGGACGCCCAGAATCGGGCCGAGTTGAAGGTCGATGACGTCCTGGCCGAACTCATGGACAGCGATGCGGAGATCCTGGACTACCTGAAGTGACCGGAGTGCGTTACCTCCAGATCGACGAGATCCTGGCCATCGCCCGCGCGGTCAACGACACCGAGCACAGTGTGCGGGACATGGGGCTTTTGGTGTCGGCGATCGAACGGCCCCGGACCAACGTGTTCGGGGCCGAGCTGTATCCCGGGTTGCACGACAAGGCAGCGGCCCTGTTGCACTCCGTTGCCCGAAATCACGCGCTGATCGATGGCAACAAGCGCACCGCCTGGCTCGCCATGCGCGTCTTCCTGCGGCTCAACGGCGCCGGCACCGGTATCGCCCCGCCGCCCGCCTCCATCGCCGGACCGTTCGTCGAGGATGTCGCGCAGGACACCATCGATGTCCCGGTCATCGCCAAACGCCTCACGGTGTGGTTCCCCGCTTCCTGAAGCACGACGACGTGAGGGCCGGGGCCTCGTGTGTCCGGCGCTGGACCGCCGGAGGGGTGGCCCGGGGCTCGGCGTCCGGAGTGAACGCGGGTGGGCTCGCGCAAGGGCGTGGTTCCGGTGGCTGGGCCGTTTCGTTTCGATCATCGTGCGGACCGGAGGAAGATGCCGGCGATGTGGAGTCCGGCCCGGTGGATCGTGGCGGTCTTCTCGTGGCCGGTGGCGATGCCGCGCCACTGCTCGAGCCGGTTGATGCGCCGCTCGACCGTGTTGCGCTGCTGGTATGCCTCGCGGTCGAAGGCCGCCGCCCCGGCCGCCGCGGTGCCTCCGGTGGGCTTTCCGGTCATCGGGGAGGGGAATGACCGCGCGGATTCCGCGTTCGCGGGGGTGCTCACGGATGGCGCGAGAGGAATACGCCTCGTCCGCCGGGACCGCATCCGGCCCGGTGCGGGGCATCCGCACCGACGGGGACGCGCAGGCGGGCCATGACCTCGGGGAAGGCGGGCGCGTCCGCAGCCCGGCCCGGGGTGAGGCAACACCATCGGACGGCGGCGCCCGTCGGCCGCGAGGTGGGTCCCGGTGGTCGGTCCGCCGTGGGGGCGGCCGATGGCAACTTGACCACCGGTCCCATCGTCGTCCTCCCATGGGTCAGAGGGCGGGGGGTGGGCTTCCCGCCCCTGGAACGTCTCGGATCGGTTTATTCCGGTCCGGCGAACCCTCTCCCGGAGAGAACTCGCCACCGTCGAGTGGATCGACTGGTACCACCACCGCCGACTCCACGGTGAAACAGGGCACATCCCACCCGTCGAATACGAGACCAACCACTACCGCGCAACCCCGGGTTGCAACCACAATCTGAAGTCTCCACCGAGCCCGGAACGGTTCAATGACCGCCATGCGGATTATCGTCGGACTCCGTCGCGTCTTGGACGTGCAGGTGAAGCTGTTGGACGTTCTGCGCAATCCCGTCCTCGGCGAATGTGCTGCCCTCTCGACGAGCGCCTCGCACCGGCTGCTGCGGACGGTCCGCCGGCCACGGAAGGCCCGTTGCCACGGCCCTGAGGCGTGGCGGACGGACAGAACCGTGGCCGCCGCGGGGGCGGAGTGCTCTCGCCTCCGGACGCCGGAATGGAAGGAGCGCGGTGGGGTGTGTCGGAAGTATCGGAGGCCGCCGCCGAGTCCGGGTCCGACGGAGGGGACGACCACGCACGAGGGCTGCGTGCCGGCCGACTCACCGCGTTCGTCTTCTCGTATGGAGTATCGACATTCGGGGACATGGCGGCTCTCTGCGCGCTGGCCGTCCACGTGTTCACCGATACGGGAAGCGGTCTCGCGCTCAGCGGACCACCCATGACCCTGTGGGACTACCGGCAGGCCCTGACACGGATTCACCACACGGAACGCGATCCAGGACCATTGCAAGCGAGAATGCCGACTGCCCTCCCCGCTTTCACCGGGGAATCGGCCGACGGGTTGACCGGATGGAAAAACGTTGCGAAGGGGGCATGTCTCCGAAATCATCCACGGATGTTGCGAATCAGGGGTGAGCGGACCAGCGGGAACCTCTCGGGAGGGTGAAGTCCCGGTGGGGAATCATCGGGTTTTCCGCCGTGTCGATCGCGGTAACTTTGCCTGTGGGGGAGTGGTCGCCGGGTGTGGCGCGTACGGTGACCGGGACTCGTGGCGTCGCCGCCGTCCGCGGGGTCGGCCGGATCGGTGGTGTATCCGCCATGTGGCCATGTGGGGTGGGTGTCACTTGTCCGGCTCTTCCCGAATGTGGGGTTCACAGTGCCTTCCGTGGTGTCGGGTCCCGAAGGAACCCCGATTTTCGGCCGGTTCGTCTACTTCGTCGAAGTGCTTCCGGTGCAGGTGATGGACATCCTCCTGGGGATTTTTGTTCGAATTCCCGTGAGAACCCCGATGTCCCACCTGAAAGAGGCGGCGCGAGAGAACCCCCGTCCACTCTCCCAAGGGCTGCGTCGAGCCCGGGGCGGCGAAGTGAGCGTTTCGGAGGCTGAGGATTTGTTTTGTGGGGCGGCCCGGGTGTGGGGAGTTCTCTGTGGGGGGAGCATTCTCCTCGCCATGCTGCTCGACGCGACAGTCGGAGCCTCTTTCGACCTCGCACTTTCTGTGTTTTTGTCCCTCTTCTCCCCTTTCCTGGTCATGGGGTTCGTGCAGTACGTCAGGGCGGGTCGTGCACGCCGCAAATTTCTGGATGCACGAAATGCCGGGAGGGTGCGGAGGAAGTTGAGAGGCGGAGGACTGCCGAACCATCGGCCCCTGCGGCATGGTTGGCTCATTCCTCCGATCGGAATGCCTGTGTTGTATGTATTTTTCTACTTCGTGGTTTTCGTGTGAGTCGGTGAAGTCGGTCGGTGCGGCGAGGGGCATCACGTCAAGTGCTGTCGGGGGCCACGAGTGGGATTTCCGTCCGGGCTTCCCGATGAAGAGGGGAGGTCGCAATCGAGGCCACCCGCGCGATCCTCTCGACGGGTGCGCCCGGGATGGCGGGAATCGGTGGGAAAGGGGTGAGGGCGGGGTCCTCGTGATGAAGCGCGGGGTGATTCCCCGGGCGGTGGCGATCGGTACCGGTCCGGAGCGCCCCCCGCGGTGCCGCGATCGCCCGGTGCGCCCCTTGCCGTCGACGGATGCCCCGGCCGGGTCGACCCGGGGGCCGGATGGTTTTCCCGGACACCGGCTCCGCCGGGGGAGGGGACCACCGTGCTCCCGGTTTCCACGGGAGTCTTCGTGACGGGCGCCCCGGTGAGACCGGCAGGGGGCCGGTGGAGCGGGACGAGTGGCAGGTGTCGGGGTGCCCCAACCCGCCGTTCTCCCACCGAACTCCGTTTCACCGGGCCGGTTTCCTCCTCCGGGAACGGTTCGCCGACCCGGAGGTGAGTGGAGGGGGAGGGTATGGCCGCTGACCACGACCGAGACGGTGTCCAACGGTCGCCCGGCCCCCGGCCCGGGGGCTCGAGCCGGGCGTGGCCGCGGAACCCGGGGACGCCACCGTCGACGCCGCGGGCACCGCTCTCGAATCCGCTCCCGCGCGGGAGGTCCCGCTCCGTCACGGTGAAGCGGGTGACCACCGCTGGGGGAAGGTCCGGCCCGGGGCTCCCCGGAGCGCGGGAGGTGCGGCAGGACCTCGGGTTCGGTTGCGGCCCGGAGGATCATTCCGTCCAGCGGTAGAGGCGCTCGGGCCGGCCGGTGGCGCCGTATCGGAGGCTGACCGCGGCCCGGCCGGTGGTGGTGAAGTACTCCAGGTAACGGCGGGCACTGACGCGGGAGAGACCGGTCCGGGCGGCGCACTCGGTGGCCGAGAGGCCGGCCGGGGCGGCGGCGAGGATGCCCCGGACCAGTTCGACGGTCTGTTCGGCGACGCCCTTGGGCAGCCGGGCCGGCAACGGAGCGGTGCCGAAGACACGGTCCACGTCCCCCTGGCCGGGGACGGCGATGGACGCCAGCTCACGGTGGCGCTCGGCGTAGCGGCGCAGGTGTTCCTGGAGAACCGGGACATCGAAGGGTTTGATGATGTAGTGGACGGCCCCTCCGCGCAGGACCCCGCGGACGGTCTCCGCGTCCCGGGCGGCGGTGATGACCAGGACATCGGTTTCGGAGGCGGCCCGGGAGTCCGCCCCGCGCAGGGAGCGCAGCACCTCCAGGCCGCTGATGTCCGGCAGGTAGATGTCCAGGAGCACCAGGTCGGGGCACAGCTCGCGGATGGCGGTGAGCGCCTCCGCGCCGGTGCGGGCCTCGCCGACCACGGTGAACCCGGGGGTGCGGGCGACGAGTTTGCTGTGCAGCCGGGCCACCATGAAGTCGTCGTCGACGACCAGGACGCGGATCACGGCGTGGTCACCTCCTCGGCGTGCTCGGCACGGGTGCGGGGGATTTCGGCGCGGAAGCGGGGGCCCTCGACCGTGACGTGGCCGCCGCGGCGGGTGCAGATCATCCGGGTGATGGCCAGGCCGAGACCGCGCGAGACGTCGTCGGCGGCCTTGGTGGTGAAGCCGTGCCGGAAGACCTCCTCGGCGAGTTCGGGGGCCACACCGGGACCGGAGTCGGTGACCTCCAGGCGCACGGCGGTGGAGTCGTCGGCCAGTCGGACCTCGACCCGGCCGCCGGGCCCGGCGCCGCGGACGGCGTCCAGGGCGTTGTCGACGAGATTGCCGGTGACCGTGACGAGGTCGGCGGCGAGGGTTTCGGGAAGGGGACCGAGCGCGCTGTCCCCGGTGAGCCGCAGGACGGCCCCCTGTTCGGCGGCGAGGCTGGCCTTGGCGATGAGCAGGGCCGCCAGGGAGGGGTCGGCGACCTTGGAGATCACCTCCGAGGTGCGGCGGGTGCGGGTGCCGCTGATGCCCCGCACGTAGCGGGAGACCTCCGGGTACTCGCCCAGTTCGATCAGCCCGGCGATGACGTGGAGTTGGTTGGAGAACTCGTGCGCCTGGGCGCGCAGGGTGTTCGTGGCGCTGCGGGTGGTCTCCAACTGGTGCTGGAGTGCGGCGAGTTCGGTGAGATCACGCATGGTGGTGACGGACCCGATGGATCGATCGCGGGTGATCAGCGGCATCCGGTTGAGGGTGAGCATCCGCTCGCCGGCGATGACCAGTTGGTCCCGGCCGGTGGCCCGCCCGGTGAGCACGTCGTACAGGCGGGGCTCGACCGCCAGGTCCTCCAGGGTTCGACCGGCCGCGTCCGCCGGCAGCCGCAGCAGTTGTCGGGCGGTGTCGTTGGCGAGGGTGATGCGGTGGTGGCGGTCCAGACCCACGACCCCTTCCTTGATGCCGTGGAGCATCGCCTCGCGGTGCTCCACCAGGGAGGTGATCTCCTCCGGTTCCAGCCCGAGGGTCTGTTTCTTGATGCGGCGGGCCAGCAGGAAGGAGCCGATGGTCCCGAGCACGCCGGCCAACCCCAGGTAGAGCAGCAGGTGGGGGGTGGCGGCGGCGATGCGGTCGCCGAGCCCCGGGTGTTCGCGGCCGACGCCCACGGCTCCGAGGAGGCGGCCCTCGGCGGAGAAGACCGGAACGTGGGCGACGACGGACGTCCGGCCGCCGTCGGTGACGACGCCCGTCCAGGAGCGACCCTCGAAGACCCGACTGTCCCCCAGCGGCAGCTCGCGGCCGATGGCCGGGGGGTGGGCGGAGGTGAGGACGCGCCGGTCGGTGCCGGTGATCTCCACGCTGGAGGCACCGGAGACGGATCGGGCGGCCTCGGCGGTCGGCTGCAGGATGCCCTGCCGGCCGGGGTCGCCCAGCCCGACGCGCACCGCGTCCTGGGAGGCCACGGTCTCGGCGACGCTCAACAGCCGCCGGGACTCGGTCCGCCGGAACTCGGCGTCGGCCCGGGCGACGGAGACGGCGGCGATCACCCCGAGGACGATCACGATCAGCCCCAGCTGCAGGGCGAGGAACTGACCGGTGAGGGAGAGCCGCGAGAGGGCGAGCCGGCGTCCCGGCCGGGAGGCCCGGTGGTTCCGCATGGGCCCTCTCCCTTCGGCTCGTGCCACCGCCGGGGTCGCGGCGGTGTCCGACATTCTCACCGCGGGCGGGCGCCGGGTCGATATCCGGGGCCACCCGGATCCGGTGAACACAATGTTCACAAGCTTCGTTTCCTTCGATAAGCGCAGAAGCGACGGGCCTCTTTTCCGGAGTGTGAAGCGCCTGTTTCCTGGCCGCCACGTCCGCCGCGTTCCCCGCCGGCGGGCACCGAGTCGCTCCGGAGGAACCATGACCCGACCGAGAATCCGCGTCGCCGCCCTGGCGGTGGCCTCCGCCTCCGCCCTGCTGCTGACGGCCTGCGCCGGCACCGGCGAGGCGGCCGCCGGCGACGGCTGGCAGCCCGACAAGCCCATCGAGTACATCGCCCCCGCCAACACCGGCGGCGGGTGGGACACCCTGGCCCGCACCAGTGCCCGGGTGCTGGAGGAGAACGATGTGATCAACCGCCCGATGCGGGTGGTGAACAAGCCGGGTGGCGGCGGGGCCATCGGGTGGGCCCACGTGGCGGGCAAGGAGGGGGACCCGCACACGCTGTTCGTCACGAGCCCGCCCATCCTGCTGGTGCCGCTGGCCGGGGAGTCGGACTTCGACCACACCGACTTCACCCCGATCGCCCGCCTGGCCGGTGAGCCGCTGGCCTACCTGGTCAGGGCGGACTCCCCGTTGACGACCTTCGCCGACCTCGTGGAGGAGGTGCGCGACGATCCCGGCTCGCTGAGCGTGGCCGGGGGTTCGGGCCCCGGCTCGATGGACCATGTCGGACTGGCCGGGGCCGTGCAGGCCGGGGGAGCGGACCCGTCCACGGTGAGGTACGTGCCCTTCGACGGCGGGGGCGAGGCCATGACCGCGTTGCTCGGCGGACACGTCCAGGCGGCAGTGTCCGGGGCCTCGGAAGCCCGGGCCCTGGTGGCCTCCGGTGATCTGCGGGTCCTGGCGATCTCCGGCGACGAACGCGTCGGAACCCTGCCGGACACCGAGACCCTCGGCGAACAGGGCATCGACTACGTCTTCGAGATCTGGCGCGGCGTGATGGGTGCCCCGGGGATGACCGAGGAGCAGGTCGCCTATTACGAGGACGCCTTCGCCGAGATGACGGAGCTGGACGCCTGGAAGCAGGAGACCGAGAAACTCGGCTGGGTCCACGACTTCGCCGGCAGCGCCGAGTTCGGGGAATTCCTGGACGGCCAGTACGAGGAGCTCTCCGGAATCCTGACCGATATCGGTCTGAAGAAGTAGGCGGCGGAGGAAACAACGGCCATGGGGTCCTTCCGTTTCTCGCAACGCACCGTGGCGGTCGCCGTCGGGGTGTTGGCGATCGCCTACACGGTGGAAGCCTTTCGCATCCCCGAGTTCACCGCGGTGCAGGTTCCGGTGCAGTCCGGCACCCTGCCCCGGGGGCTGGGCCTGATGCTGCTCGGTCTCGCCGTCGTGCTGTTCTTCCGGCGCGACGGCGGGGCCGGCCCTTCCCCTTCTCCCGCACCCGCTTCCGTTACCGCGTCCGCTCCGGGTGAGGGGGACGGGTCCGGGGCGGCCACCACACCGGAGGCGCCCCCCGCGCCCGGGGGGCGTGTCCCGGCCCCGGGGCGGTTCCGTGACGTCCGGCTGGAGGTGGCCGCGCTGCTCGGCTCCATCTGCCTGTACGTCGCGCTGTTCGAGCCGCTCGGTTTCCTGCTCTCCACGGCCCTCTACATCGCGGGCATGGCCTGGTACCTCGGCCTCGGACGACCTTGGGCCGGCGCGCTCACCGGCGCGGGCGTCTCCCTCGCTCTCCATCTCGGCATGTCCCGGGGGCTGGACATCGCCCTGCCGACCGGGCCGCTGCCCTTCTGAGCCACGGAGCCCTCGATGGAAACCCTCCACCACATCGTCTACGGGTTCGGGGTCGCCCTCACCCCCCAGAACCTGGCCTTCGTCTTCCTCGGCGTGCTGATCGGCACGGTCATCGGCATGCTGCCCGGGCTGGGGCCGATGAGCGCCATCGCCCTGATGATCCCCATCGCCTTCACCCTCGACCCGGCCTCGGCCATCATCATGCTCGCCGGCGTCTACTACGGCGCGATCTTCGGCGGCTCCACGTCCTCCATCCTGCTCAACGCCCCCGGTGTCGCGGGAACGGTCGCGACCTCGTTCGACGGCTATCCACTCGCCCGCCGGGGACAGGCGGGCAAGGCCCTGTCGGTGGCGGCCGTGGCCTCCTTCGCCGGCGGCACCGTCGGCGTCATCGGACTCATGCTGGTCGCGCCCACGCTCTCCGCCCTCACGGTGAGCTTCGGCCCGGCGGAGTACTTCGCCCTGATGGTGCTCGGTCTGACGGCGGTGGTCTCGCTCTCCGGGGTCGATCTCACCAAGGGCCTGATCTCGGCGACCGTGGGCGTGATGATCGCCCTCGTCGGCATCGACTCCCAGACGGCCACGCTGCGGTTCACCTTCGGCAGTTCCGAACTGTACGAGGGGGTCGAGTTCCTCATCGTGGCCCTCGGGGTGTTCGCCCTGGCGGAGGTCTTCGTCATGGTGACCCGCCGCGGCGCGCCCGCCCCGGACGCCACCGTCACCTCGCTGCGGCTCTCCCGTCGCGAACTCCGGACCATCGGCGGCCCCACGGCCCGGGGCTCGGTCCTCGGCTTCTTCACCGGGGTCCTGCCGGGCGCCGGGGCCACCGTGGCCTCGTTCCTCTCCTACGCCATGGAGAAGCGCGTCGCCAGGGACGGCAAGACCTTCGGCGAGGGCAACATCAAGGGCGTCGCCGCCCCGGAGTCCGCCAACAACGGCGCCGCCGTGGGCTCCTTCGTGCCCCTGATGACCCTCGGCGTGCCCGGCTCCGGCACCACCGCGATCCTGCTCGGGGCCCTGCTGGTCCTCGGCGTCCAGCCGGGGCCGCTGATGCTGGACGAACGCCCCGAGATCTTCTGGGGCCTGATCGCCAGCATGTACATCGGCAACCTCGTGCTGCTGATCCTCAACCTGCCGCTGATCCCCCTGTTCGCCCGCGTCCTGAGAACCCCGCAGGCCCTGTTGCTCCCCCTCATCGTGGTGTTCTGCGTGGTGGGCGTGTACGGGCAGAGCTTCGGCGTCTTCGACCTGTGGCTGCTGGTCGGGTTCGGCCTGCTGGGCTTCCTGATGCGCACCAACGGCTTCCCCGCCGCGCCACTGATCCTGGGATTGATCCTCGGCGGGCTGATGGAACGCTCCATGCGGCAGGCGTTGCTGATCTCCTCCGGCGACTTCACCGTGTTCGTGACCAAGCCGATCTCCGCCACGCTGCTCGCCCTGGCCGCCCTCTCCCTGCTGGCCCCGCTGGTCGGGGTGTGGCGGCGCCGACGGGCGCGGGCCTTGCGCGGGGCGGCGGAGCGGGCCCACGATGGGGCCCGGCCGGGTGACGCCCGGACGGGGGGAACGGCCGGTACGACGGAGGAGCCCGGGGCCGGACGGGAACCCCGGGAAGGCGGGAAC
The DNA here is from genome assembly GCF_014141525.1 of Streptomyces calidiresistens. GTDB lineage: Bacteria > Actinomycetota > Actinomycetes > Streptomycetales > Streptomycetaceae > Streptomyces > Streptomyces calidiresistens. The sequence goes on along the minus strand of NZ_VKHS01000001.1, from coordinate 8,384 downwards.
GGATGACCAGGCGATGGCCGCGCGGCGTGTGCGCGGCCATCGCCTGCCTGCTCCTGGTCCCCGGGTGCGCGACGGGGAGCCCGCCCCCGGAACCCCTGCGGCTGATGGTGCCCACCCCGGCGGGGGGCGGCTACGACTTCACGGCGCGCAGCACCGCCGTGGCCCTGCGGGACTCCGGACTGGTCGAGGACGTGGAGGTCTTCCACCTCACCGGGGCGGCCGGGGGCGTGGCCCTGACCCGGCTGCTGCACGAGGGGGGCAACGACCGGCTGCTCCTGCAGATGGGGCTCGGCCTCGTGGGTTCCGCGCAGGTGTCCGGCGGCTCCGGTGGTTCCGGCGCGATCGCCGACGCCACCCCGCTGGCGCGGCTGATCGACGAGCCGGAGGCGGTGGTGGTCGCCGGGGACTCCCCCCACACGTCGCTGTCGGAGCTGCTGGCGGACTGGCGGCGCGGCACGCTGGCGGCGGGGGTGGGTTCCCACCCCGGCGGCCCCGACCACCTGGCGTTGATGCTGACCGCCGAGGCGGCCGGACTGGAGCCCGTCGAGGTGGTCCACGAACGCTACGACGGCGGCGGGGAGCTGCTGGCGGCCGTCCTCAGCCACCGGGTGGATTTCGCGATGACCGGCATCAGCGAGTTCCGGCACGCCATCGCGGCCGGTGAGCTGCGGGTGCTGGCCGTCACGGGCGCGGAGCCGGTGGACGGCATCGACGCCCCGACGCTGCGTCAGGAGGGGCTGGACCTGGAGGTCGTCAACTGGCGGGGCCTGCTGGCCCCGCCGGGCCTGGAGGAGGGGCGGCGCGAGGAACTCATCGGGTTGCTGGAGCGGCTGCGCCGGACCGATCAGTGGCAGCGAACCCTCCGCGACAACGGATGGAGCGACTCCTACCTCCCGGGCGAGGGGTTCGCGGCGTTCCTGGCGGAGGAGGAACGTCGGGTGGGTGAGGTGCTGGACGGTCTCGGGCTGGGCCGGTAGCGGCGTGTGGAGGGGGCCGGGCGGCCGAGGGCCCCTCCCCGGTACCGACGCCTCCCGGCCGAGCACGGTCTTCACCGACGACGCCCGCCCGACGCTCCCCATCGGCGACATCGAGGGCGTCGAGCCCCTCGCGGCCTTCCACCTCCGGGCCGAAGCGAAGTTCGACCGCACCCCCCTGTCCTCCACCTGCCTGACCGATCCGCACGGAGACCGGGCCACGGTCCGCTTCCGGATGCTCGCCACCCGTGCGCACCACGGCGTCGACGGAGCCGATGGCCTCCGGGGTCGGTGTCCACCACGCGGGTGAGGCGCGGCGCACGGCCTCCGGCCGGCGTTTCAGTGGCTGGACCCTCCACGTCTGCCGGGAGAAGGGCCCACGACCGGCCCGAGCCCGGACCCCGCCCCGGCACCGGAGCCGGGTGGGGTGTCGCGGGCGGGCCATCGAGGAGAAAAGTTATTGATAATCGTTTTCACCTGTAGATTGGGGTGGTCACGACGGTCGGGGAATCGAAGGGGAGGACGGGCGATGGGTGTGAGAGGGGAGACGGCCGGGATGTGGGTGGAGCGCTGGGAACGGCAGCAGCGGCGGTACGCGGTGGACCGGGAGGAGCGGTTCACGGTGATCTCCGATGTGGTGGAGCACCTTTGTGCCGGGCGTGACCGGCCGCTCCTGCTCGATCTCGGGTGCGGTCCCGGCTCCATGGCCGCCCGGCTCGCCCGTCGCCTGCCGAGGGCGGAGATCATCGCGGTGGACACGGATCCGCTCCTGCTGGAGCTGGCGCGCGCCCACCACGGGGATGCCGCCCGGTACGTGGACGCGGTGATCGGTCGGGATGGCTGGACCGATGCCCTGGCCCCGGGCCGCGCTCCGGATCTCGCCGTCTCCACGACGGCCCTGCACTACCTTCCCGTCCCCGTCCTGCTGCGGACCTATCGGGACCTCGCGGCTCTCCTCCGTCCCGGCGGGGCGTTGATCAACGGGGATCATTTCCCGCCGGAGGAGCGGTCCTGTTCGGACCTCACCGCAGTGGTGGGACGTCGCCGGACCGAGCGGGCGGGTGGACACGGTGATGAGGACTGGGAGGCCTGGTGGAAGGCGGCGGCCGCGGACCCGGAACTCGCCGAGTTGTTCGAGCGGCGGGAGCGGAGCCGTCCCTCCTTCGACGCCGAGCACGGTGAGGGCAATCGGGACCTTTCCGTGCACCGGCACACGGAACTGTTGCGGCGGGCGGGATTTCGTCACGTCACGCCGGTGTGGCAGGTCGGGGACAGCGTCGTGCTCGTGGCGGTGAAGGACTGACATTCCGGGAGCACCTCTCCCGCCGGTCCCACGCCAGCGGCTCGCCCGCCCGGTCATCTCGACGCCCGACCCCCTCCCGGATACCCGCCGAACCCGTCCCGGGGCACAGGGGGGCGGGGACGGCCCCGGTCAGAGCAGCCCGATCCAGTACTCCCAAAAACGGGTGAGAACGAGCATCGCGATCACGCCGTACCAGGCGGCGAGAAGGAGAGCCCGGTTCTCCAGCGCCACGGCGAGGGCACGCCGCCCGCCGGAGGGCACCGGGACGATGCCGTGCCGCAGGGTGTGCAGCGTCAGGTACCAGAACAGCGCGATGGTCACGAACCAGACGACCATGCAGTACGGGCACAGCCGACCCAGCTCGTACAGCGACTGGTGGATGAACCAGTGGGTGAACACCACCCCGGCGAGGGCACCGGCGTTCAGGCCCCACCACAGCCATCGGTTCAGGCGGGCGCCGCCGAGGACGGCGAGACCGAGCGCGGCCACGACGGCGAAGGCGCCCAGACCCACCATCGGGTTGGGGAAGCCGAACACGCTGCCCTGCCGGGAGAACATCGCCTCCACGCAACCGATGACCGCGTCGATGTCGCACGAGGGCCGGTGGTCGGGGTCCTTCAGCAGCCGCCACTCGTCCACCGCGAGCCGGAACGAGGCGAGCCAGCCGATGATCCCCGTGAGGACCATCACCCACCCGATGCCCCGGTCGCCCCGGTCCGCCGGTTCGTCCGGAGCCGCGGCGCCCGACGCGGGGGCGGCGGAGAGGCCGGTGGGGCGAGGTCGCCCGGCCGGATCCGCCGGCTCGACAGCCGTCGCGCCGGGGCCGTCCGCCCCCGGACGGTCCCGGCGCGTTCCCGCCCACGCGTTTCCACCGTTCCCCATGGTCGGAAAGCTAGGCGCCGGCCGGGGGATCCGCCCCGGGGCCGAAGGTCCCGGGGCGGGACCGACCGGCCCGCGCGGCCGGTGACACCCGGCATCGGGCCCTGCCCCGGAGGGCCTGCGGGCCCGGCGGTGGGGCCGGTGGGCCCACGCCTGCCGTGACGCGGTACGCGCATAGTGGCACCGGCTCACGATCACCGCTCGGGAAGCCCCCGGCTCCGGACCGACGACCGTCACCCGTACGCCACGACCGGGCACGACCAGGAGGGACGGACGGTATGACACAGCCGTCGGGACACCACAGCGAGGCACCGGCGGGGTCCGTCCCCGGACGGGCGTGGCTGATGCTGGCCCTGGCCACGGCGGGTTTCGCCGTCAACTTCTGGGCCTGGGCGCTGCTCAGTCCGCTCGGCCCGTGGTTCGGGGAGAGCCTGAACCTGTCCTCCTTCCGGCAGTCGCTGCTGGTGGCGGTGCCGGTGGTGGTCGGGTCGCTGGGGCGGATACCCGTGGGTGTGCTGGCCGACCGTTTCGGGGGGCGGGTGATGTTCCCGCTGGTCTCGGCGGCCACCATCGTGCCCGTGCTGTATGTGGGGCTGGTCGGGAATTCCTCGTTCCCGGCGCTGTTGATCGGCGGGTTCTTCCTCGGCATCGGGGGTACCGCGTTCGCGGTCGGGGTGCCCCTGGTCAGCGCGTGGTTCCCGCCCGGGCGGCGAGGGCTGGCGATCGGGATCTTCGGGATCGGCACGGGCGGCACCGCGATCAGCGCCCTGACGACGGTGGGATTGGTCGAGTCGTACGCGATGGCCACGCCGTTCCTGATCACCGCCGCCGTGCTGGCGGCCTACGCGGTGGTCTCCGCGCTGCTGTTGCGGGACGCGCCCGGCCGCGCCGTGCCCGGTGAACCGATGCTCCGGCGCCTGGCCGATGCCTGCCGGCTGGGCATCACCCGGCAGGCATCGGCCCTGTACGCGGTGGCCTTCGGCGGCTACGTCGCCTTCTCCGTCTACCTCCCCACCTACCTTCGGACCGGCTACGGCCTGGAGCAGGCGGACGCGGCCCACCGCATGGCCGGTTTCGTGGTGCTCGCGGTGGCCATGCGTCCCGCCGGGGGATGGCTCTCTGACCGCTTCGGGCCGGTCCGGGTGCTGGGGGGTTCGCTGAGCGTGGTGCTCGCCGGTGCCCTGGCGCAGGCGTCGACCCCGGCGCTGATGCCGCTGGGCACGATCGCCTTCCTGGCGATGGCCGCCGCGCTCGGCGCGGGCAGCGGAGCGGTGTTCGCCCTGGTCGCCCTGTTGGCCCCGGCGGACCGGGTGGGCTCGGTCACGGGTGTCGTCGGAGCCGCGGGAGGACTGGGCGGGTTCGTGCCGCCGCTGGTGATGGGCTCGCTGTACGGGGCGTACGGCTCGTACGCGATCGGTCTGGTGCTGCTGGCCGTGGTCGCCCTGGCGGCACTCCTGCTCACCGGCACCGGTGTGCGCCACGCGGTGGCCCGGCGGGTGGCCGCCCCCTCGTACTGACTGCGGAGGGAGCACGCGATGTGCGAGTGTCGCGCCTGTCGGGCCCCGGTGGTGATCGGGGAGCCGACCCGGGAGCACGACACGCTCCCCACCCTCATCGCCCGGGTGCGCGATGCCCACCGCGAGGGCGAGGTCACGCTGATGGCGGAGCTCGCCCGGAGGATCGCCGCCGTCCTCGAACCGCACGCCCCGGTGGGGGAGGGCGAGGTGTTCCCGCCCCCGGCCGGGGAGTTCCCCGGAAGGATCCCGGCGCCGGAAGCCGGGCACTGTCGCGTCGAGGCGGTGCTCTCCGAGGCGGACGGACCGTTCCTGCGCGATCCCACCTGGCCGGGGCGGTTGATCGAGACGCTCGACCTGCTGGGGGAGCACATCAAGGGGGATCGGGACGGCGCGCCCCCGGTCACGCCGGCTCCCCCCGATCCCGGGGACCGGGAGGTCGTCGGAGTGGGCCGCCCGGTGCCGTGACCCCGACCCGAACACCCGCCGGGGCCCGTGTGAATTCGAGGGGGTGGTGCTTCCTCCCGGCGAGTGCCCCGGGGGGGAGGGTCCGGGGCACTCGCCGCGAGGAGCCCTCCGACCGTCAGCCGGGGTACCAGCGGTCCAGCAGGCGCAGGCAGTGCCTGCTGGTGAGGACGACCGCGTCGATGAGGTAGTGCGAGCCGCGCGTGATCGCGCCGATCGCCGCCAGGTCCGGATGCGACCGTCCCCCGGCGTCCACCAGGAGGTTGTCCGGGTCGGTCTCCAGCCCGCCGTGGGGGCAGGAGCGCGCGTATCCGCCGGCCACCAGCGAGTCGATCAGGGTGCCGGCCTCGCCCGTCCAGGTCTCGGCCGGGGCGTTGGTGGCGTTGACCGCGACCGCCGCCGTGACGGTGCCCCCGGCCGTCTCCGCCTCGAAGCCGCCGGGGACGGCGCGGACCGAGGCGAGCCCCGGGAGCACCCGCAGCGCCCCGCCGTCCAGCGCGGCCAGCAGCCGCTCCGCGCTGCGGCGGGGAATCGGCACGCCGAAGCTCCGCAGGTGGGGGTGCATGGTGGTGACCACGGTCCGCTTCTCGGCCTCGGACAGGTGGTGGAAGACGTGCGCGAAGTGGTCGGCCGCCGCGTGCACCAGAACCGACTGCCAGGGGCGTCCCTGCGGCTCGGCCAACGCCTTGCGCAGTCGGCCGGCGGCGTCCGCGCCGGCCGCGGGGTCGGGAAGGAGTTCCTGCGCGCCGGCCCCGTGCTCCCGGAGTTCGGCGTCGACCAGTGCGGCGACCCGCGACATCAGCGCGCCGTCCGTCCGGCTCTCCCGGATCGCCTCGTCCAGCCGCTCCCGGGTGAGGTGGACGGGCGGGGACGGCTCATCGAGTGCGACCCGGGGCGGGGGGAGCAGGCCGTTGCGGGAGACCATGGTGACCGGGCCGGCCGGGTCGCGATCGAGCAGGGTCAATGCGACGTCGACCGCGGTCAGTCCGGTTCCGATGACCAGGACGGGCGCGCCGGGTGGCGTCCGTTCGGCCATCCCGCCCAGGGGGTAGGGGTGGTGGAGGTAGCCGGGGGCCCCGGAGAGCCGGTACGGGTCGGGGCGCTCACCCGGACCGACACAGACCAGTACCCGGTCGAACGGGCCGTACCCGCCGCGGGTGCCGCTCAGCCGCAGTGCCCCGCGTTCCCCGGAGACGCGCAGGATGCCGTCCCGGACCCGGCGCAGCGCACCGCCCCCGCGCTCCGCGCGGGTGACCGCCTCGCCCATCACCGCGCGCAGGTACCGCCCGTACACGGGGCGGGGCACCACGGTGTCGGGGCCCACGGGTTCGCCGTCGGCGTCGGTGGCGCCGTGGTGCTCGTGGAGCCACCGCACGTAGTGGCCGGGGTCGGCGGCCGAGGCGGACATCCACGCGGCGGGCGAGTTGGTCAGGCCCGGCGCGGTGTCCTCCCGGAAGGCCTCCCCGGTCCAGGGGGAGTCGGAGGAGTCGAAGACGGTGATGTGCGGGGTGCCGCCGGTTCCGGCGAGACGTTCGGTGAGGATGTTGAGGAACACCGCCCCGTAGGCGCCGCCGCCGATGACGGCCAATCTCTCCATCACGCCGCTCCGGGGGAGCGGCGGGGGCGGGCGGTCCGCGGATCGTGGTTCATCGGGTTCCGGTCCCTCTCGTGCGTGGTCGGTGTCGGAGGTGGTTCGGCGACCCCGGGGGTCCTGCCGGGTCGGGGCGGCGCCCCGCTCACGCGGGGGCGAGGGCCAGCACGGCGTTCTGGCCGCCGAACCCCATGGAGTTGCTGAGCGCCAACCCGATGTGTCCCGTCACGGGGCGGGTGGGCAGGTCCAGGTCGATCCCGGGGTCGGGGTGCTCCAGGTTGGCGGTGGGCGGCACCAGACCGTTCTGGACGGCCAACACGGTGTAGGCGGCCTCCACCGCGCCGGCGGCCCCCAGCAGGTGACCGGTGACGCCCTTGGTGGAGCCGACCCGGGGGGAGTGCGGCAGCAGGCGCCGCAGTGTCCGGGCCTCGACCAGGTCGTTCTGCGGGGTGGAGGTTCCGTGGGCGTTGACGTAGTCCACGTCCGAGGGGACCGCCCCGGCGTCGGTCAGGGCGGCGAGCGTCGCCTGTTCCAGGCCGCGGCCGGTCGGATGGGGCGCGGTGACGTGGTGGGCGTCGTCGCTGGTGCCGTGCCCGACGATCCGGGCCCGTACCCGGGCACCGCGGGCCCGTGCGTCGGCGGTGCGTTCCAGGACCAGGATCCCGGCCCCCTCGGCGGCGACGAACCCGTCCCTCCCGCGGTCGAAGGGACGGGAGGCGCCGCGGGGGTCGTCGGTGCGCCGGGAGAGCGCCCCCATCGAGGAGAAACCCGACATCACCAGGGGGGTGATCATGGCCTCGCTGCCACCGGTGAGGACGATGTCGCAGCGGCCGAGCGCGAGCAGGTCGCGGGCCACGGTGACGGCGGTGGCCCCCGAGGCGCAGGCGGTGGCCGTCACCAGGTTCGGTCCCGTGGCGCCGCAGTCCAGCGCCACCCGGCCCGCCACCATGTTCGACAGGAACATGGGCAGCAGCAACGGCGAGACGCGGCGCGGTTTCTCCTCCAGCAGGACCCGGTGCCGGTCCTCGTAGACGGGCAGGCCACCACCGGCGTTGCCGAGGACCACGCCGACCCGGGAACCGTCCCAGCCGGAGCTGTCCAGACCGGCGTCGGCGAGCGCCTCCCGGGCCGCGACGAGGGCCAGTTGCGCCGCGCGGTCCATCTGCCGGGCGGTGCGGGGGTCCAACAGCCGGTCGGCGTCGAAGCCCGTCACCCGGCAGGACATCGGGGTCGGGGTGTCGGCGAGTTCGGCGTCGAAGGCCGCCTCGGTGCCGCCCGCCGCCCGGACGACGGCCCAGTTGCGGTCCACGCCGATCCCCGCCGGGGTGACCAGGCCGAGGCCGGTGACCGCCGTGTCCGTGGCCGGTGTCATGCTTCCGCACCGGCCATGCGCTGTTCCAACAGGCGTCCCATCGCCGCGAGGTCCGGGACGTCCTTGAGTTCGTGATCCTCGATGTCGACGCCCAGGTCGCGCTCCAGCAGCAGGCTCAACTCGACCAGGGTCAGGGAGTCGAACTCGATGTCCTCCAGCGAGGCCCCGGGGCTGACCAGGTCGGGGGCGACCCTCAGTTCGTCGACCAGGATGTTCCTGAGCTTCTCGTAACCGTTCACGCGGTGGCTCCTTGGCTGTCTCTTATACCCATCTCCGAGCCAACGAG